>NZ_JASDDA010000003.1:0-160779 GCF_030407645.1 Pseudoalteromonas sp. APC 3495
TCCAGAACCTTGAATCTTTGGGTTTTTAGATGTTTAGACGTCCGTTGACTTTTTTTAGTAAACAGATAACAATAGCAGCCTATTTTCAAGGTGCTTGCTAAACACTTCAATGGTGTGATTTTTTTAGTAGGATAATCGGGAAGTTGGTGCGTTTTCATTGATGAAGTCAATCCCAACACTGCCCCCGCAACGGTAAAGTTATGCTGTATTAAATTATGGTAACTGAGTCCGGAGACCGGCCTTGATTTAATCTTACTTACTAACATCTTTGCGGTGGGCAAAGATAGGGGACATGATGTTAAATAAAACTGCATTGGGTGTGGCCATTTCGGCTGCACTCTCTATTTCTGTATCTGCTGCAGAACAAACCATTGAAAAAATAACCGTTACTGCGAATAAATTTGAACAACCTATAAATGATGTATTAGCAAGTGTTGCAGTTATCGACCGCGCTGATATTGAAAAAGCTAATTACCGAGACTTACCTGCAATATTAAATACCATAGCTGGGATAGATATTGTTCGTAATGGTGGATTAGGTCAAAAGGCAGATATATTTGTTCGCGGGGCCAGCGCTAAATATACCTTAGTATTGGTTGATGGCGTAAGAGTGAGCGATGCAAGTTCAGGCAGTGTATCGCTGACGAATATTCCAGTTAACAGTATCGAGCGTGTTGAGCTTATTAAAGGGGCAAGAGCTGCTATTTATGGCTCTGATGCGGTAGCCGGAGTAATTAATATTATCACCCGTAAAGCCTCAAATAACTCGCTTTCGGCTACTTTAGGCAGCCATAGCTACAGTAATTATCAGCTTGCTGGTGGGGTTGTAAAAGAGGCGCTTAGCTTTAATTATAATTTAGGCTTCGAAGAGACGGATGGTTTTGATGTAACTGGCAAAGATCCGGCGGCTGAGTACACAAAAGATCATGATGATGATGGCTACAAAAATAAAAACATTGGCTTTAATTTAGCTTATGAACTTGCTGAGCTAGGCCAATTGAGCCTGCAATCTCAGTACAGTGAAGGTGAAGCACAATATGATAATGCATGGGGTAACGATGCCTACGACTTTGAAAATTACACCGCTAAGCTAGGCTGGAACAAAGCCTCTGATGTATATAGCCAAAGTACTTCGGTGAGCGTTTCGCAAGAAGAAAATACCCAAACAGGTACCGATGTGCAGCAAGTGTATAGCACAGAGCGTGTTGAGTTTGAATATCGAGGGCTTTATACCCTTACTGAAGAACTTGATATATCGGGTGGCTTTAATTATTTATCTGAGGATTTATCAAACTCGTCAGCAACGTCATCAGAAGAAAAACGCGATAATAAGGCGTTGTTTATAGGCGCATTTTATAGCCATAACAAATGGTTAGCAAATGCGGTTGTTAGAACCGATGATTATGACTTCCATGGCCGTGCAAACACTTACAGTACAGGACTTGGTTACAAAGCAAATAACTATGTAACACTACGTTTAAATCACGGTACTGCATTTAGAGCTCCTTCGTTAATTAATGCGTTTGTGACTAACAGCCCGTACTATTTACCAAACAATAATATTAAACCTGAAGAAGCCTTAAATAATGAGCTTGGTATAACTTTAGAAACCCAATGGGGCCGTTATGATATTGCTATTTTCGATAACCGTATCAATAATTTGATTAGTAATAATTATGATGCAGACTCAGGTAAATATATTGCCACTAACATAGATAAAGTATCTATGCAGGGATTTGAGCTGTCGGCAGAGTTTTCAGCGCTAGGCTTTGAACACTCGGTTAATTTTAGCTTTTTAGACGCTACAGATGAAAAAACGAATACCGATTTACCACGTAGACCTTCTGAATCGTTTAATTATCAACTCGCTAAAACATGGGGTGATTTTGATGCCAGCTTGGATATGCAATATCGCTCATCGCGTCCTTCGATTGCGTATTATGACTCGGAGCTCGCTGCTTATACGGTATTTAATATAGCAGCCAATTACCAGTTGCTAGATAATTTGTCGTTAGCTGCTCGAATAGAGAATATTACTGATAAAGAATATTTTACTGCTGCGACGGGCTTTGCTGCCAGTGGTAAGCTATTAGGTTATAACAGCGCAGGAAGAACTTTCTTTGTAGGGGCAAATTATCAGTTTTAGTCACTTATCCTAGTTGCCAAGGAATAAATAGCCCAGCTTATTGCTGGGCTATTTATTAAAAGCACTTTATTTCGATAAAAACTCGCTAAATTCGGTTTCAAACTTATGTAATTTGGGTGCAATTAAAATACTGCAATAGCCCTGCTCAGGATTTTCATTGTAATAGTCCTGATGGTAGTGCTCTGCGGGGTAAAAAGTGGTTGCTGGGCTCACCTCAGTCACTATAGGTTCGCTAACATGACTTTGCAGCTCTGCAATAACTGCCTGTGTTTGTACTTGTTGTTGCTCATTATGATAATACACAACGCTGCGGTATTGAGTGCCTATATCGTTACCTTGGCGATTTAGTTGTGTGGCATCGTGTAGGGTAAAAAACATCGCGAGTAAGGTTTCAAAGCTGATAACACTGGCATCAAATTCAACCTTAATTACCTCTGCATGGCCACTGTTGCCAGTGCAAATAGTTTTGTATGTTGGGTTATCAGTATGTCCACCAGTATAACCAGAGCAAACACTGAGTACACCTTTTACACGCCTAAATGCTGCATCAATACACCAAAAACAGCCGCCGCCGAGTGTTGCTACTTGTGTGGTCGAACTCATAAGTACTTCCTCAATTGTTAGGGATATGTGCACTGAATAAAGCGCCGTAACAGCTAGTTACGACGCTCTGAGTGACTTAGATCTCTTTAAGCGGTTTTTCAGCGGCTTGCTTATCAAGTTTTTGTTGTAAAAACTCAGGTGATTGTGTGTTTCGCGCTAGTGCGTAATAAGCGGCTGGCACCACAAACAGAGTTAGTATGGTTGCAACCGTTACGCCGGTAAATACCACCACACCAATTACCATTCTACTTTCCGAGCCTGGACCGGAAGCCAACACCAAAGGTACGGCACTCATAACCGTTGTTAGGGAAGTCATAATAATAGGGCGCAAACGCTGTGTAGCCGCTTGTAAAATAGCCTCACTAAATTCTACGCCTTTATCACGTAACTGGTTGGTAAATTCAACAATCAGTATACCGTTTTTAGCACTTAACCCTATGAGCATAACAATACCTATTTGGCTGTATATATTAAGCGTTAACCCCATACTCCACAGCCCAAACATGGCACCCATTAAACCAAGTGGCACAGTTAACATAATAACAAATGGATGCATAAAACTTTCAAACTGAGCTGCCAGTACTAAAAAGGTCACGGTTAATGCCAGCACAAACACATAGGTCATGGCTGATGCACCTTCATAAAACAATTGCGACTCACCTTTATAGTCAATGGCACCATCAATGTCGTTTTCCTCTGTGGCAACCTTGTTTAAAAAGTTTAGTGCTTGTTCTAGCGTGTAACCATCAGCGAGGTTGGCACTTAAAGTAATTGCACGCATTCGGTTATAACGGTTTAAACGCGAGGCGGTGGCTTCTTCTTTTAAGCTAATAAGGCTATCAAGAGGAACAAGTTCTCCGCTACGTGATTTTAGGTAAATATTTGAAATATCAGTCGGGTTGGCAAAGTCTTGTTTTGTGCCCTTTAAAATTACATCGTATTCTTCACCGCGGTCAATAAAGGTGGTTACACGGCGTTGGCCAAGCATGGTTTCAAGTGTACGACCCACATCAGAGACTGATACGCCTAAATCAGCGGCTTTATTTTTATCAATACTGACTAAAAACTGAGGGAAGGTTTCTTTATAATCATGATCAATACGCACTAATCCAGGGTTTTTCTCAGCGCGTTTAATAATTCTATCTCGCCAATCGGCAAGTTGAGCATAATCATTACCTTGCAAAACAAATTCAATAGGGCGAGATGAACCACCTCCGCCAATACCACGGCGCATAATAGCAAATGCACGAACGTCGGTGACCTCTTGCATTTTGCCGCTTATTTCATCCATGACTTCCCATGTTGAGCGTTTGCGCTTATCCCAGTCAGCCATGCCAACAATAGCCACGCCGCCACTGCCACCCCAACCTGGGACTCGAACAAGCACTCGACTTAGTTCGCCAGATTCAGAATAAGGCATCAAGCGCTCTTCAATTTTTGCCATATTAGCGGCATTATTTTCATAACTTGCCCCTTCAGGGCCATTCATAAGCACAAAGAAGGTGCCACGATCTTCTTTTGGCGTGAGCTCTGAGGGTATTTGTAAAAATAATGAATAACTAACAAACCCAGCCAAAACTAAGCTCAGCATTAAGCCCCATTTACGGGTCATGTTTGACGCTAAAGCGTTACGGTATCCATTTTCTAATTTAGTAAAAAAACGGTCCATAACTTGGCTAAACTTACTTTCTTTTTCAGAGGCCTTTAACACTTTTGAACACAGCGCCGGAGAGAGTGTCAACGCAGTGATACTAGAGAAAAACACGGCAGCACTTACTGCCATAGCAAACTCTGTAAATAGTGCGCCAATTCGTCCTTCCATAAACACTAATGGTACAAACACGGATATAAGCACTAAGGTGGTGGCTATAATTGCAAAGCCCACCTCACGTGCGCCGCGATAAGCTGCCAATAAAGGCGGCTCCCCAAGTTCTATGCGGCGGTGAATATTCTCTAGCATTACAATGGCATCATCGACCACTAAGCCTATTGCTAACACCAGTGCTAGTAGAGTTAATAAGTTAATTGAATAACCCATTGCTAATAAAAACATAAAACTACTGACTAGGGCGACCGGTACGGTGACCGCGGGAATAAGAGTGGCGCGAATGTTACCTAAAAATATAAAGATAATAAGCACGACTAACCCCATAGAAATTGCTAAAGTTTTATAAACCTCATTAATTGACTCTTTAATAAATACCGAAGAATCATAACTGTCTTCTATGGTGGTGCCTTCAGGTAAATTACGTTTTATTTTTTCCAGTTCACTGCGGGCGTTATCAACCACAGTTAGGGTATTGGCTTTGGCTTGTTTTACAATACCCATACCAATCATATTACGGCCATTACCTCGGAATAAACTTTCATCATCGGCGGCTTCTAGTTTTACGTCAGCCACTTCGCCTAGACGCACTAAATAACCATCTTCACCTCGTTTAATAACTAGGTTTTGAAAATCACGTTGGTTTTTATAGCTGCGTGCAGTGCGAACGGTAAAATCACGATCAACTGATTCGATTTCACCGGCCGGAAGTTCTACATTTTCACTACGCAGTGTTTGCTCAATATCACTAGAGGTAATGCCACGGGCGGCCATCGCTTGGCGGTTAAGCCATACTTTCATGGCATACTTTCGCTCCCCCCCAATGCGCACATTCGATACGCCATCAACAACGGCTAATCGGTCTACAATAAAACGCTGTGCATAATCAGAAAGTTGCAATGAATCCATGGTTTCGCTGTTAAGTACAAACCACGCGATAGGGCTTTCGTCACTATTTGATTTTGATACTTCAGGAGGACGCACTTGTTCGGGTAGGCTATCAAGTGCACGCGCAACACGTTCACGCACATCGTTGGAGGCATCATCTATGTCGCGGCTAATATTAAACTCAATGGTAATGTTTGAGCGGCCATTACGACTCGATGAGTTAATACTTTTAATACCTTCAATGCCCGAAATACGGTTTTCAATAACTTGCGTTATTTTTGTTTCAATAATTTCGGCAGATGCACCGGTATATTCAGTACTAATATTTACAATCGGTGTTTCAATATCTGGATACTCACGCAAAGGCAACATGCTAAAAGCAACTAAGCCAAAAGTGAGTAACAGTAAGTTAATAACAATCGCAAAAACGGGGCGTTTGACGCTAGTATCGGTAATTTTCACGTGTTACCCCTTAACGCTTACTTTACTACCTGAGCGAATTTTAATTATTCCCTCGGTAACAATTTGCTCGCCATTACTTAACCCTTTGTCTATCGCAACCCAGCCATTATTTCTACTTGCAACATGTACTTCTTTACGGTTTGCTATGCCATCTTCAATTTGAAAAACGTAATGCTTATCTTGCAGAGGAATAATGGCCTTTTCAGGCACCATCAGCGCTTGGTTACTGCTCAGTTCTAAAGCGGTATTAAGCAACATACCTGGGCGAAGTAAACCTGATTTATTAGCAAAACTTGCTGTTACTTCTACACTGCGAGTGATTGAGTCGATTCGTGAGCTTATATGGGTTACTTTACCGCTGAAGGTTTGATCAGGGTAAGCATCGTTTTGAGTGCGAACAATCATTCCGTTTTTCAATTGAGCTAAATACTTTTCAGGCACTTTAAAATCAACTTTTATAATACTAATGTCATCGAGGGTTGTGATCACAGTACTATTATTAATATACGCACCCACCGATATTTCGCGTTTCCCCAGTAACCCAGAAAAAGGCGCGGTGATGGCCATTTCATTGAGTTTGGTTTTAGCACTTTCAAGTTGTGCTTCGCTGGCATCAACGCGAGCGAGTTGTTCTTCAAGCAATGACTTGGCCGTCGCTTGCGAGCGAGAAAGCTCGGTCAGTCTGGCTAATTGACGTTTTTCTTCTTGTAAATTAATGCTAAGTTCTTTTACTGCAAATTGTTCTTGTTGGTTTTGCAGTTGTACTAATTTTTGTCCTTTGCTGACCAAGTCGCCATCTTCAAAGTAAATGCTAGTGACATAATCGTTTTGGGCGCTTTTAATGTAGATAGCCTGATTAGCGCGAGCACTGCCAATGGCTTCAATCATAATTGCGTTTTCTTGCGATCTGACCGTGTGGGCAGAAACTTGCGTTGTCATTGCCGAGTAATTGGCTTGCTCGCCCTGTGATGCGGGAAAATACAAATAAACGCTAAAAATTATTAGTAACGAAATAATAAATGGAAATAAGGCTTTACCTGATTGTTTAGAGTGCATTGTTTTCATACCTGAAAATAGATTATAAGTATTGTACGAAATCAGGACAAAAAAAGGCGGTTATGTATCTCATTAATTTGTGCGTTAAGCGTAAAAATAACTGATACTTAGTCATTGCGCATATTTAACAGTAATAATGGGAGTTAATTGATGAGCTTTAAAACATCATGCAAACGCTGTTTAACGCTGAGAAAGTTAGTATTGTGGGCTATTATTATGTTTATATTTTATATGGCGTTTTTTCAGTATGGCTAATATAAATAAACAAATACTAAAATACCGAGCGCAAGGCGCTAAAAATGGAATTGAAATATTAGTGGTCGGCAGCATTGGCTTGATTATTATCATGCTGTTTAATTTATTACGCCCAGGCGAAATAAGTATTATCGAAATTTTTTTAGTAAGTTTATGTATTGCTGCAATTTTAATTGGCTTTTTTAAAACACAAGAACCTTTTTATAGTATTATTTTAACTGAGCAGCAATTAATATATCAGCATAAGTATGGACAATGGCATATACACCCAGAGAATTTGCACCATTGTGGTATACCTAAGGTTGATAATGGCATTGATTACCTTGAGCTTAATGCGATTGGTATTAAGTTAAATGATATAGATTCATTCTTGTCTGCTTTAGCTCCAAGAATTGCGGGTAAATTGTTGATAGAGCAGCGACATTTCTTTATGCAAGTTGTTCAAAAAAATTGCAAAAATGGGCATTGCCCATCAGAATGGTTAGTTGAAGATAATAAATATAGGTCAAAAAAAGGAATTGACTATAATGGGCTCATAGCGATGTTTGCTAATAGGGCTAAACATCTTCAGCTTTTAACAGGGTATGACTTACTGTTACCAGCGAGTGTAATAGAAAGTGATATTTGGGAATTTAGCGCAAATTTAAATAAATGGAAGCGCGATCCCTCTCAGTTTATAAAGTCGCAGTGTGAATAATAATATAAGCACTCACTGCGGGATTAGGAATAACTATGAGCCAAGACAGATCTTTCATTAAAAGTGGTCGAAACACCATAATACATAAAGACAGAAAACTAGATTTAGTGATTGTTAATGGTGAGACTCACCCTAAAATTAAAGTAACAGGTAATGGTCTTGAGCCATTTAAAGAAGAACTGCCAAAAAACCGCCGAGATGCAAAAGAGCGTTACCTCGACGTTGTTTATATTACTAGTGCTGATGTATTTAGCGAAGAAAAACAATTGTTGTTTATTCAATCCTTAGATGGCCGCGAATATAAAGTAGATTACAGTAAAGTTGGCACTAAATTATTTGTTCGTATTCATCAAGATAGCTATTTATAATTTATATTGGCATTTTTTTTGCTTAATAGTTTTATTAGATAATTTTAAGACAAAAAGGTGCTGAGTATGAGAGCAATTTCGTTAATACCACTTATGTCATGCTTGCTTTTGGCTGCATGCGGAGGGGGAGGCGGTGCTGATAACAGTGATATAAAAACATCAGTATTTGCAGGTAACGATCTTCAAGTTGTAGAAAAATCAGAGTTTACCATCTCAGCTAAAGGCTCTCCTGCGGACGGTACATTTACTTGGCAGCGTGTGAGCGGCCCTATTGTAGATGCTTTTCCGCTTGAAGGGGCTGAGCAAACAATTACTGCACCAGATGTAAAGTCTGACAGTGAACTGGTATTAAGAGTTAGCTATCAAACCTCAGATGGCAGTTTAGTGAATGACGACTTGAGTGTTTTCATTGCCTCTAATAATCAGCTTCCTCTTGCTGTTGTTACTCAAGTTGCTCCTGCAAACTTGCCCTCGGTTTATAAGGATACTGTAACACTTAGTGGTTTAACTTCCACAGACCCAGATGAAAATGGCGAAATTAGCAGTTATTTGTGGCAATTATTGTCAGGGCCGGATTTAACAATTGATAGCTATACCAATCCAACGCTTAGTTTTTCTCATCCATTATTAGAAAATAACACCAACTTAAAATGGCAGCTCACCGTAACGGATGATGAAGGCGGAGTATCTGCATCACAATTTGATATGACCCTTAATAAAACAGCTCAGGTAATTATTGCCAATGCAGGCGCTGATCAAACAGTAGAAGAGTTTGATAAGGTTATTTTAGATGCCACTGCAAGCGAAGCGGCAACTCAATCTTATCAATGTATGTGGCAACAACTTACCGGTAATGCAGAAACCCTGATTGAATCACAGTCATGTACTGCCAGCTTTTTTGCCTCTGATATTGATTTAAATGCAACGCTTAGCTTTGAAGTACAAGTTATGGACTTAAAAGGGCGCACCGACACAGATACCGTATTTATTGATGTAACACCCAAAGCGCTTGGGTTAATAAATGATACAGGGGTAGGAGAGTGTTATAACAATACTCAGCGAATTAATTGTAATAATGATGAATTTCCAGCTCAAGATGCTGATCTTGGGCGCGATAGTTTTGCCAATCGTTTAGGTAAAGTGGGTAAAGGGAATCTGGCTTTTGATTACACCAAACTTAATGAGTTTGCCGATGAGCTTCTCGATGATGCGCAAAACTTTAGCTGTATTCGTGATAATACTACCGGCCTTGTTTGGGAAGTGAAAAGCCCTTATTCCGGTGTGTTACCAAATACTTCGTTGCGTGATGGACAAAACCGTTATATTTGGCAAGGGACTGTCAATAGTGGCGATGTAGCGGGTAGTGATAATACCACATGCCCGAGCGATACTGATTGTGGATTACAAACCTATATAGATGAGGTTAATGCGCTTGATTTTTGTGGTGGTAGTAACTGGCGTTTACCCACTTATACTGAACTTTTAGGTTTAATTGATTACGGTAAACAAGGGCAAAACGTATTGATAGATACTGCATTTTTTCCTAATACACCATCGACTAACACCGAAGGGCATTTACGCTATTGGACCTCACAGACCGCGGTTGATGGTGCCAGTTTATCTCAGGCTTACATTATCGATATGATGGATGGCAACGACTTAGCCTATCCAAAAGATAATGCCGCTTATGTGCGCTTAGTTAGAAATCGTTAAGGTGATTATTATGAAATTAATTAAAGTCTCTATGTTATTAGCCTTAGGATTAAGTCAGTCACTTGCAGCGCAGCAGTGTTATCAGGAAGTCGCGACTAGCGATGATACCGACCGATTTGTGATTAATATTGATGGCACTGTGTCAGATACTAAAACAGGGCTAATGTGGCAGCGCTGTAACTATGGTCAAGTTTATAATAGCGAAACAACTAGCTGCGATGGTGATACTCAACCATTAAATTGGCAAGCTTCACTTAAAGGCGCACTTAATGACACCACGGCAAATTATAACGACTGGCAAGTGCCGAGTATTAAAGAGTTAGCTAGTATAGTAGATCACCGTTGTACCGATCCAAGTATTAATGCGGGTATATTTTTAGCAACGCAGTCGCAAAATTATTGGTCTAATACCTCGGGTATTAGCAATATAAATTCGGCATGGGTTTATCAATTTTCCAGTGGTTTAAATAGCTTACATGCTAAAACAAGTAACGTATATTTACGCCTAGTACGCTATGAGAAGTAGTTAATTAATATATTAGCGAATCTAAAAATGCTCTTTTATTTACGGTTAGCCTTTTTATTTACACTATTTTAATAATAAAGCCTGGTTGTAGTTGTCACCCAGGCTATTTTTTTGCCATTATAGGCCGTGAATTAACGACCAAGGACTATAAAGGTGTATTTAAGCTATTTTGGTTTACAAGAAAAGCCATTCTCAATTTCGCCTAATCCCCACTACTTATTTTTAAGTGAACGCCACAAAGAAGCATTAGCGCACCTTACCTATGGACTAGGTGAAGACGGTGGCTTTGTGCTGTTAACTGGTGAAGTGGGGACGGGTAAAACCACCATAACACGTAGTATGTTAGAGCGACTGCCTGAAAATACCCAAGTAGCCATGATCCATAATCCTGCGTTATCAGAACTTGAACTGTTAGCCAGTATTTGCGATGAATTAAAAATAACTTACGACGCCAAAAATGCCACGCTGAAGAGTCTAACGGATGTGATTAAAAAGCACCTTGAGTTTAATAATAAAGCGGGGGGGCATACTATTTTAATTATTGATGAAGCACAGCTACTTGCCCCCGATGTGCTTGAACAACTTCGCTTATTAACCAATATTGAAACGGATCATAAAAAGTTATTACAAATAGTATTAGTTGGGCAGCCTGAGTTACAGGTACTTTTAAAACGTAATGAGTTAAGACAGCTGGCACAGCGTATTACAGCCAGGTATCACTTGTTAGCGCTAACACCAGGGCAAACCATTGCTTATATTCAACATCGGCTACATATTGCAGGTTGTGACAAGAAAATATTTTCAATGGAAGCGATGCAAATGGTGCATCAGCTAACTGGCGGTGTGCCACGATTAATGAATTTGGTGTGTGAACGCGCATTAGTAGGGGCATTTTCCAAACAACAAGAAATTGTTGGCAGTGATATTGTTAAGCAAGCAGCGAGTGAATCTTTACCTATCGACTTTATTGCCACAAATAATAAGGTGAGTAAAACAGGTTCGATTTGGCCCTATAGCGCTGCTGCGTTAATGCTTTTTGGTGCAGGAATTGGCCTGTCATTTATTCTTTAGTTAGGTGATTCATGTCTTATTTATTAGATGCGTTAAAGCAGTCAAAGCACGATACCATGAGCGCAGAGCAATATGACTTGCAAGCGCAACAATTAAAACAACAACACCAGTTGATGACCTATCGTCGAATTAGTTTTTTACTCGCAGGAAGTTTATTGGCAACGGGTATATTGACCAGTGGCTTTTTTGTCGGGAAGTGGCTGCAACAAGAAAATGTAGCCGTAAAAAATAAGGTTGTCCAAAATGACCTTAGTCAAAAAGACTCAGCAGTGGTAGAAAAACCAACAAGCCCAGAGGAAGTACAAAAAACGGTTGTTCAAGCAGTAACAAACCCTCAAGCGCCCCTTGTTACAACTGCGCCTAACAATTCTGTGCCACTGGCAGGGCAATTGGTTTATGTACAAACCCCAACGGGTGTGCAGCAAATGTTGCTTACGCCACAAGGACAATATTTACCTATGAGTGTTAATCAAGCGTCTCAAGGGCAAACGCAAAATTTCTCGGTGCAGAATAACGTTTCATCTAGTTTTCAATCACCGAGCAGCCAACCGCAAGGTGTACCAACTCAGCCAACGAAAAGAACACTCAGTGCCGATGAGTTGAGTAAATACAAAGTGTTAGGTAAACCACTTAATCAAAATGTGCCTGCTCAGCCAGAATCAACCGCTGAACTAGATACGGTTCCCGACACGCTTAAAAATGCGTTTGCGCAAGCCGTTAATGACACAGAAACAACAGCCGACTACGAAGTAACTCAAGGCTCTCGTCATTCATCACGGGTACAACCCGTTGAGCTACTGCCGGATGGCCTACAAAGTATGTTGCCAAGCATTAAATATCAGGCACATATTTATTCGTCGACAGCAGATAAGCGCTGGATAAAACTCAATGGCAGAGAGCTATATGAAGGGGAGTCTATTGGTGCATTGAGGGTGCTAGAAATAGCACCGGATCAGAGCGTACTTGATTTTGATGGCTATGAGTTTAGCTTAAAAGCTCTGCAAGATTGGCCACAGTAGTGGCCAATTAACTAAAGATAGAGTGCTTATAAAAACCCTCTAAATCTATATTATATTCTTTGGGTTTCACTGCTGATTCAAGCGTGTCTTGTGTTCTTTTGCTTGATAAGTCAATATCTTGAACTTCAGTGTAACGCCCATGTTTGGCATTAAAAAACGTTTTTACGACTGGTTTTAATGGTGTTGCAGGATTACTTTGGGTCACCAGCCCCACTTTTTGGCTGGAAAGTTTTACCAGCGTGCCCACTGGGTGAATACCAATGCATTGAATAAACTTATTAAGTAGCACGCCATCAAAGCTATCAGGGCAACCTTGTTTTAATATTTTAAACGCCTTAATTGGCTCCATACCCGCTTTATAAACGCGTTCAGCGGTTAATGCATCATATACATCAACAATAGAGGCCATACGAACATATTGGCTTATTTCATCGCCCTTTTTACCAAAGGGGTAGCCTTTACCATCTAAGCGCTCATGGTGCATACCTGCGATATCAACAGCAATCCCCGTTAATCCTGCGTCTTCTAGTATTTCTTTGCTAAAGCGCGCATGATTTTGCATCACTTTAAATTCTTCGTCACTGTAGCGACCTGGTTTGTTGAGAATCGCGTCAGGTATTTTTATTTTTCCCATATCATGCAATAGGGCACCTGTTGCAAGTTCTTCAATGATTGGTTTTTCAATATTGAGATGTTTTGCAAAAATACTCATTAAAATAGACACATTTATCGAGTGCTCTAATAAATAGGCATCTTTTTGGCGCATTTGCGTAATGCACGCCAGCGCATCTTGATTTCTAAATACGGAGTCAATAAACCCGCTAGCCAGCTCCCTAAAAGGAGCAACATCAACAGTGCGGCCAGATTCTATATCGCCAAATGCTTTGGTTTGTAAGTTTTTTGCTTCATCATAAAGCTTTTTAGCTTTACTCATTTCTTGCTCAGCGCTGTGGGTTATTAACCATGGATCGCGCTTTTTGATTTCGTGCTTAGTAGCAGGCGTTGGTTGTGTTTCAGATTCTTCAGAGGTGAGCATTTTATCAGGATCGATTTCAACCTCTAAAATGCCAGATTTTATTAATTTATCAATTCCACTTTGAGTTTTAACCCAGCCTTGGTTTTTTATTCTAATATTGCCAGTTTGCTTAACAACTTTTTGTACAAACATACCAGGTTTTAGCTGTGTAGTAGGAATGGTTTTCAAAGTGAACTCTAATTAACAAATATGATTAGAGAAAGTAACAAATAAATTCACATTTAGAAATAAAAAAAGGCATCAAATTGATGCCTTTTTAATTAAATGATGACTATTTTCTATTCATCATCTTCAACAAGCGTCATCAACGAGGTGTTACCGCCTGATGCCGTTGTATCGATACTGATTGTTTTTTCAGTAATTAAGCGCTTAATTAGCGTGTCGTAATACTCTGAGCTGATCACTGGCAGTATTGCGCCTTTACGTTGTGCAAGCTGTTGGCTGAAGTAGCCTAAGCGAGAAGAACGTGCAGCAACTACCGCACCCGCTAGGTGAGGGTGTGCCAATATAGCTTGTAACTGGTTTGGTTTAGCTACTTGGAAAACACCTTCAGCAACGCCGGTTGCAATAAACTTATCTCTAAAGGCAACCGCTTCGTCGTAAAATATTTCAGATGCAACAGTAATTACCGTATTACCAGCCGCTAGTGCGGTAATAATAGACAGTGCCCAAAAGTTAAATGAGGTGCTTTTATCTGCGTAACAAACCACACAACCCCGAGCTTCAAGGTGAAGTGTATTCGACTCACCTGTTGGTCCTGGCAATGTTGTATATTTACGCATGTGCTTTTCTAAGCGGTTTAACTGAGCGCGAGCATCGGCAAGTGTTAACGCTAAATCGTCCGCGAGGTCGTCAATAATTTCAACCGTCGCTACTTTCGCTAATAACTGACGTACCGCAGAAACACGATCATTCAGTGGCGTTGCACGCCAGATTTTTTCATCGCGCATAGAGTTAACCATCAGCTTTTCTACTTGCTCATTTGCGCCACTGTAGTGGTGTAAATCAAGCTCATCTGGCGTTAGGTTAGTCATTTGTACGTTATCTGGTGATGCTTTTTCTTTTACTAGGCGTTGTAGGTAGTTTGGCCCACCGGCTTTAGGGCCAGTACCAGAGAGTCCACGGCCACCAAACGGTTGCACGCCAACAATGGCACCAATCATATTACGGTTGATGTATACGTTACCTGCACGCGACATTTTCGATAAATGTTCACAACGTTCTTCAATTCGAGAATGAATACCCATTGTTAAGCCGTAACCCGTGTTGTTGATTTGGTCGACAACACTATCAAGCTCACTCGATTTAAAGCGGATAACATGCACACACGGGCCAAATACTTCACGTTTCAATACCGATAAGTCTTTAATTTCGTATAAACGTGGTGCAAAGAAAAATGCGCCATTTTCGCTGTTATCAGGAATTTTACACTCATAGTGAAGTGTTGCATTACCCTTTAGGTATTCAACATGGTCGTTGAGTGTTTTAAGCGCTTTTTCATCTATTACTGGGCCTACGTCTGTAGAGAGTAATGATGGGTCGCCAATATGCAACTCAGCAAGTGCGCCTTTAAGCATATCGATAATGCCATCAGCTACGTCTTCTTGAATAAAGAGTACGCGTAATGCTGAACAACGTTGACCTGCACTTTGGAAACCAGAACTGATAACATCATCAACAACTTGCTCAGGAAGCGCTGTTGAGTCAACAATCATACAGTTTTGGCCGCCAGTCTCTGCAATTAAAGGCACCTGAATATCGTTACGTGCTGCTAATGTTTGCGAGATAAGCGTGCCCGTTTCAGTTGAACCTGTAAACATAACAGCTTGAATACGCTCATCAGGAACAATGGTTTTACCTACTTCGCTACCGCGAGCAATGACAGGTTGTACAACGTGCTCAGGTAAACCAACTGATAGCATTAATTCAATGGCACGAAGTGCGATTAAGCTGGTTTGCTCTGCTGGTTTTGCAATAACCGTGTTACCAGTAACAATGGCCGCTGCAACTTGACCCAAGAAAATAGCGAGCGGGAAGTTCCATGGGCTAATACATAAAATAACACCACGGGCTTCAAAGCGCTCATCTTGCGCAAGCTCTTCAGCACGGGCTGCGTAGTAACGACAAAAATCAACGGCTTCACGTACTTCATCAATACCATCTTGTGCTACTTTACCTGCTTCTTTAATACAGATAGCAACAAGCTCATCGTGATGGCGCTCTAAAATATCAGCAACGCGACGCAACAAATTGGCGCGCTCTCTTACCGGTGTTTGTGACCATGATTCAAATGCGGTTTCAGCGTTGGCTAGCAACACTTTCATTTCATCGCTATTTTGTAATTTTATATGGCCAATAATTTCTTTATGGTTTGCAGGGTTTTTAACTGCCAGCGCGCCCTCTGGTACTTGACTTTCATCAATTAAGTGCTCTTCAAACCAAGTGTCTAAATTTTCTTTAAACGGGGTGATCACGTTAATATCAGTTAAGTCCATACCTTTTGAATTGGCACGTTCTTCACCGTATAAATCAATTGGCATTTTTATCTGTGTGTTGTATTTATTACGTAAACCTTGCAGTGTTTCAACAGGATCTGGCAATAATGCTTCAACCGGTTGTGTGGTATCTACAATGGCATTTACAAATGACGAGTTAGCGCCGTTTTCTAGTAAACGACGCACAAGGTAAGCAAGTAGGTCTTCGTGTTGGCCGACCGGTGCGTATACGCGGCACTGAATTTTTTCTTCATCAACGATTTGGTCAAATAAAGATTCACCCATACCGTGAAGACGTTGGAATTCAAAACCTTGGTTATCACCTTTGGCCACTTCTAAAATAGTCGCTGCGGTGTAGGCGTTGTGTGTTGCAAATTGCGGGTAAAGTACATCACGTGCTTCAAGCATTTTAATCGCACACGCTTTATATGATACATCCGTGGTTGCTTTACGGGTAAACACCGGGAAATAATCTAAACCATCTTGTTGTGTGGTTTTGATTTCTGTATCCCAGTATGCGCCTTTTACTAAACGCACCATCATTTTGCGACCCACACGGGTTGCTAGGTCGGTTAGCCATTCAATAACAAAAATAGCGCGTTTTTGATAAGCCTGAACCGCTAAACCAAAACCTTGCCAATCGCCTAAATCGTCATCGCTAAATACTGCCTCAATAACATCAAGAGAAATATCTAAACGGTCAGCTTCTTCAGCATCAACAGTAAAGCCGATATCGTATTTTTTAGCGGCAAGGGCTAGTTCTTTTAGTTTTGGAACGATTTCTTCCATTACACGCTCTCTATGAGTGAACTCATATCGAGGGTGAATAGCCGATAACTTTACAGAAATACCTGGGCTTTTTATTGGACCACGGCCATTTGCGGCTTTACCGATAGCATGAATCGCATTCATGTAGCTATCAAAGTAACGCTTGGCGTCTTTCATTGTGCGAGCACCTTCGCCTAGCATATCGTAAGAATATACATAGCCTTTTTGCTCTTTTTCAGTAGCACGCTCAATCGCTTCGTTAATGGTACGACCCATTACGAACTGTTTGCCCATTATCTTCATAGCAAAGTTAACAGACTTACGTATAACTGGCTCGCCTAAACGACCAATGGTTTTTTTGAGTATGCCAAACTGTTGCTCTTTAGTCTTATCGTTATAGTTAACCATTTTACCGGTTACTAATAATCCCCAAGACGAGGCATTAACGAATAAAGAGTCACTACTACCTAAGTGAGAGCTCCAATCGCCGTTTGCTAATTTATCACGTATTAATGTTTCTTGAGTTGCTTTATCAGGAACACGAAGCAGCGCTTCGGCTAAACACATTAATACCACACCTTCTTCACTCGATAGTGAAAATTCATTTAATAGCGCATCAACACCGCTTTGACCGTCTTGGTCTTTACGAATGTTTAAAACTATTTGGCGAGCTCTTTCCCATGCACGGCTTCGTGCTTTAACACCGACTTCTGCAAGTGGTAAAATGTGATCAATAACCGCATTTTCATCTATACGGTAGAAGTCACGGATCTTTTGTCTGATCGGACAAGTCGTTGTTAAATCGCCATTGAATAACATAAGCAACCCTCAGGAGTGTTAAGACTTAGGGTAATTGTTAATTACCGCTAAATGTTGTTGGTGTAAAGCGTGCATTCTAATTAAAATCCAGCAGAATATGCTGGTTAATTTTGCCGTTTTACGATAATTTACAGGGCATATTATTAACTTATCCATATAAAATACTGATATGACTAATCCGAATAGATTACGCCTGCTTGATCGTATCGATATATCAATTTTAGACGTTTTGCAGCGCAATGGTAGAATTTCAAATGTTAACCTCGCAAAACAAGTGAATTTAAGTCCTAGTCCTTGTTTAGATAGAGTTAAACGTCTGGAGCAAGAAGGCTACATAGAGGGATATTTTGCAAAGTTAAGCGAGGAAAAGCTCAATCAAAGCCTAGTGGCGCATGTGCAGGTATCGTTAGTCACCTCAAATACAGCGGTATTTAAAGTGTTTCGTGAACACATTCTTAAAATTAAGCAGGTTGTTGAATGTGATATGGTGGCGGGTGGTTACGACTATTTATTAAAAATTCGCGTCTCTAATATGGACGAATACAGAGAAGTATTAGGTGATTTGGTTGATATTCCAGGGGTGGGTACACACCACACTTACATGGTAATAGAAAAAATCAAACAGGATCCTGGACTGCGTTTAGATATGTAACCTTTGAGTACATTATTGCAGGTATAAAAAATTGCAGGCATAAAAAAAGCATCGAAAGATGCTTTTTTTATGCCTGCAATATAGGTGGCGCTTACGCCCAACCTTCATAGCGTTTTCTGCGCGATAACACGATGGTTAAAATAATTCCTAAGAACAAACCTAAAAATGCAATAGCACCGCCATAAGTGAGTAGCTGACGCTTTTCTTTAGCACTGGTTGCTTGCTTTAATTGTTGTTCTTGAGCAAGCGAGTCTTGTAATTGACTTATTTGTGCTAACAGCTGAGCATTTTGTTCGGTTAGCTGTGAGTTTTGTTCTTGTAGTTCAGGTAATTCTACTTGCGCTTGGCGTAATTTATTTTGCATAGCGCTAATTTCGCTGTTAAGCGCTTGATACTGCTGCTTTAAACCAGCTGATTCGCTGATGAATTTAGCCTCTACCCAGCCTTCACGGTCTTTATCATCTTTAACTTTTATAAAACCGTTTTGTTCATCAGATAATAAAGTCAGTTGCGTGCCTGCATCAATAGAACCGAGTAAGCGATAGTCTTTACTGGCGCCTGAACGCATAAAAGTATACAAGTTATCGATTATATAAGCTGTTTTAGCATTAGTAGGCGGCGTTGATTGAGCTTCCTCTGCTTGGCTCATAAACGGGGCGGCTGTTAAAAGCAGCCATAGTAAACAGTGTTTTAGCATTTATCTACCTTGTTAATCTAGCAGTGTCCGTTGTGAACGTGATTTTTATTTCGCATAAGTATATAGATAGTATGGATTTAATAGTTTAATAGCAAGATAGATATTGTAACCAAAGCATTTTGCTTGCGTGTTTATGACTAAAAAATTTGCAATATAGGTCTGCTTTGTTTATTTTGAGCACTTATTAATTTTAAGGGTAATCCGCAAGCCTAATGGATACTGAGATAGAACTGAAGTTTTTGGTATCAGATGACGTCATTCCACTGATCCCCTCGTTAATTACTCAATTTGCAAAAACAGTCACAAACAAGCCTTCTAAAAGTTTGCAAAATGCTTATTTTGATACGCCAAGCAGAGAGCTGAGAGCACTCGATATTGGTTTTAGAACGCGTTGTACAGACGAGCGCTGTGAGCAAACAATTAAGCTTGCAGGAGACGTGGTGGGGGGATTACATCAACGTCCAGAATATAACCTTCCTATAGAAACAAATCGACCTAATTTAATGGCGTTTGATTCATCAATTTGGCCACACGGCATGCAAATTGATGTTATATCACAAAACCTCTACCCTATATTTAGTACTAATTTTATCCGCCGTACGTGGTTAATTGAAACGCAAAATGGTGCCAAAATTGAAGTGGTATTAGATAAAGGTGAAGTGGCCGCCTCGGGTAAAGTGGAGATTATTAGCGAGCTTGAAATAGAGCTCGTCGAAGGTAGCCGAGACGAGCTATTTGCTTTAGCAGATAAATTAATAAGCCAAAACAGTGTGCGCTTGGGGCTTTATTCAAAAGCAGCAAGAGGCTACCGCCTAGCGGATAACACACCGTTACAACCGAGTAAATCTATCGGTTTTGTTAAACTTACTAAGCAAGCCACTCAAGAGCAAGCACTTATTGAAGCCATGGGCTTTGGTATTCGCTTTGTGCAAAAACATGAGCAATGCTATTTTGATAAGCCAAGTTTAAAAACATTAAAACGTGTGACCGACGGTATTAGTTTAATTCGTCATAACTTTTGGTTATTTGATGATATTGTCAGTAAAGACAGCACCGAGCACCTCAGAACGGAGCTAAAGTGGTTATTGAGTGAATTAGCATGGGTTGAAAATGCCATTCAGTTAAAAACTTACACTTCTAAGCGCCATGCTTTTTATAAAAAAATAAACAGTGCGCTCGCCTTAGCTCAAGTTATTAACGATTTAAAAGAGTTACAACCGAGTATTGATGATATTTTTGCGCTTTTTCATAGTGCGCGCTACAACCGTTTATTGCTGAGCTTAACAACATGGCTGATAAATAAGCAGTGGCGTAAAGACTGGAGCCAAGCAGAGCTACAAAACGCTGAGCAGCCCGTTATTGATATTGCTCATCGTTTATTTGATAAAGATTGGAAAAATTTACACCGCTTATTGCCTAAAGAGCAAAGTTTAGCGGGCAATGATTATTTAAATTTTCGTACTCAGTTAGAAAATAGCTTACTCAGTGGTAACTGTTTAGGTGCACTGTTTAATAAAGATGAACGATTAGAATTTAGGCTTCCTTGGCTCGATATTTCTCATGGCATGTATGAGCTAAGCACGCTTGATTATTTAAAACAGCTGTGTGGCGGGCAAGAAGATGCTCAACTAGCAAAAATACAACTATGGTTGGAACAAAAGTCTGACTTTTTAGTCAGTGCCATGGAGCAAAGTCGACACGCTTCATTTGATACAGAACCGTATTGGCTTTGATGGCTAAGCACTTTTGCACGCTTAACTTGTTGCAAAAGTGCATTATTCTATCGCTTTTGTGTTTTGTTACAAATGTGTATTCACAGCCCTCTTGGCAGCTTTACGAAAGCAAACAAGGGGTGAGTGTTTATTTTCAGCGTTTGAGCGATGATACCTTGAAAATGAAAGCTGAAACGGTGGTTAAGAATACCACAGCAGAAGATTTAATCGCCTTACTCAGTGATACCGATGCTGCTCCCCGCTGGATAGAAAATATTGCTAAAGTAAAATTACTGAAATATTTAAGCCCCTCAGAAAACCTTGTTTACAGCTTTATTGACTCCCCTTGGCCCGTTGCAAATAGAGATTTAGTCACGTATTCGTGCTATACAAAACGCAGCGCGTTGCAAACTCAACTTAGTATTCATGCCCGTCCTGATTTTTTACCTCAAACTAAAGGGGTAGTAAGAATAAGCACATTAGATGCGACGTGGTTACTGACTCAGCAAGCGAATAACTTGCATATTGACTATCAGGTTTATGCGTTATCAGGCGGAAGTATACCCAATTGGCTAAATAACCGAGTCGCTCTAAAAAGCACCTTTAACACGCTAATAAATCTAGTTGAAATACTCACGACAAAGCAGTACACAGCAAAGCCAACCGTCATTCGCACCGGTAATTGCACGCATAGCTAATGACCTCAGTTATATACAAAAAAAGTGACCTGAGTGGTCACTTTTTTAATTGTTATAAGCGCATAATCATTAGTATTTAGCGGATTGACCGTCTTTAGGCAAAGACTGTTTTATAAACTCGCGTAAATCGTTGTTAGAGCTTTCTAAATCTGCATGACGTAGGTACATCATGTGGCCACTGCGGTAGCCTTTAAAGCTTAATCTATTTTGCATTTTACCACTTGGATCTAGTTGCCACATTGTGTATTTAGCATCAAAGTAGTTTGTTGCACCATCAAAATAGCCAGCTTGAACCATCACATTTAAATACGGATTTTGAGCCATAGCTAAACGCAAGTTTTCACCGGTATTGTTTCCGCCTCTATCCCATGGGTGAACGTTACCAAATAAGTTATATTTGATGTCGGTTTTGTAATTAAGCTCTTCACGCAGGTAGTAGTTAATTGCAGGGGTAAAAGAGTGCAGCCACGATGTAAGCTCTGCCCAGTAATCTGGTGATTCACCGGCATCGCGCTTATCAATCCCTAAATAACGAGAATCCAGTCGACCAACCATTTGTCCGCGTTCACGTAATAACTCTTTCCAAAAAAACTGTGTTGGAATATCTAAGTTATTTTGGCTAACAAATGTTTCAGATAGACCTGCATATTTGGCCATTTTTTTAATAATACGACGTTTTTCATCTGGGGCAATAAATCCGCCTTTTGCAAGCGCGGGAATGAGCTCATTAACGGTAAACTGTTCCACTTCAGGTAATAGCTCGTCTAAGTCTTTAGCTTGTAAATCAGCGTTTAATGCCTTGTGGTACCAGGCTGTAGCTGCAAAGTAAGGTAGGCGGTTAGCGGCTTTTACAGGACCGTCGCGCTTAATACCAATATCGGTAGGTGAAACGAGTACAACACCGTTAATGTACATCCATTGACTATTTTGTAGCTCATGCGCTAAGCCTGATACACGAGTGGTACCATAGCTTTCACCAATTAAAAATTTAGGAGAGCGCCAGCGTTCATTGCGAGATACAAAAGTATTAAGCCACTCTGCTAGATATTTTATATCGGCATTCACACCAAAAAATAACTCTTTTTGTTTATCCTTTGGTAGAAGGTTACCATCTTTATCTTCAACGACACGCGAATAACCCGTGTTTACAGGGTTTACGTAAACGATGTCGGCTACGTCTAAAACCGAGTAAGGGTTATCTTTAACACCGTAAGGTTGAATAGGGTAGCCTTCGTCGTCAATTTTTAAAACGCGTGGGCCGGTGTATGCTAAATGCATCCAAACTGACGCTGAGCCTGGGCCACCATTGAATGAAATAAGTAATGGGCGCTTTGTTCTATCATCGACCTTATCGCGCGTGTAGTAAGTGTATTGAAGGGTTGCGATGGCGTCTCCCTTGTCATCCCATACCGGTTGTGTGCCAGTTGCTACTGTGTAAGAAAATCGTTCATTATTTATTTTTGCTTTGTGCTGGGTAACCACTTTACTGTCAATATCAATGCGACGTTGATTATCGGCAAACGAGGCGCTACTTAGGGTGAGCACAATAGCGGCAATGGGTAAAAATAGACTTCGACTAAATTTCATAAGTGACCCTTTTTATTTTATGTACTGCAGTTATAGCGATATTTGAGTAAAAAACAAAAGTAATGAGACTAGCTGCCGATAATAATCGTTGAGTTTATGTAATTAAGATTAATCTGATTGCAGCAAATAGGCGAAATATACTTGATATGTATGTTGCACTGTAAGTTTAAGGCGATTTAAAAATTTAATTATTAATTAAGTTTTTAAATCATTGGTCGCTTATTTGTTTCTATATGGATGATTGAAAGTGATTTCTTTTTAGGTTTATAACCTTAAAGAGTGGGCGCAAATAAAAGGGAGTTTATGCAACGCGTTTTAATTGTTGAAGATAACATTAGAGTACAGCAGATATTTAAGCACATTGCTGCTCAATATCTTGATGTTTTGGTTGATTTTGCCTCGTCACTTACTCAATGCAAACAACTCCTGAGCCAAACAAGTTACTCACTCGCCTTAGTTGATTTGCCACTTAGTGGACAAACCGATATGGATGTTGCTCGCTATATTTTATCGCAAGGTATCCCTACGCTATTAATGACAACGCAATTAGAAGAGTCCACGCGCCTAAAAATGCTGGAATTAGGGATTATTGATTACATTATTAAAGATAACCGTGACTCTTACCTTTATGCCATTAAATTTGTAGCACAGTTACTGCGTAATCAAGGGCGTAAGGCGCTAATTGTTGATAATTCTTTATTGAGCAGTAGCTTGGTTAAGCAAATGCTCGAAAAACAGTTATTTGATGTCATTACTGCTGATAATAGCGCTCAAGCATTGCATATACTTAACCATAATAGGGCAATTAAGTTAGTCATTACTAATCATAATTTAACTGATATGAATGGGTTTGAATTAATTAGAGCAATTCGAAATGTTAAAAGTCGTGAGCAATTAGCCATTATTGGTCTGGCCGATGTATATAGTTATGGTGTTGCCACGCAGTTTATTAAATCGGGTGCAAATGACTTTTTAACTAAGCCCTTTACTCATGAAGAGTTTCATTTTCGAGTGGTAAAAACTATGGAATCGCTATGGCTGGGTGAAGCTATAAGAGCTGATTTATCCCTCGACGCGACTGAGTAAGTCATTATGCTTAAAAAATTAATTAGTACTTAGAACGTTGTGCAGCGGGTCACTAGAGATGACGTCTTGCTTTTAACCACCTCGCACCAATGCAGTATTTTGCATAAAAAAAGCGCACCTAAATGGTGCGCTTTTTTGTTTTATATATTATTTATTTTTTTAAGTTTATGTTTTTATTATTAATTTAAAAATGGCACAAAGGTTGGATTGTATAGAGGAAATACAATAACAAGCTAGTGTCCTAAGGGGGCCTTTGTGAAAATGATCAGTGCAATAATAAAGCCATTCAAACTAGATGATGTGCGTGAAGCACTCGCTGATTTAGGCATCGAAGGAATGACAGTGGTTGACGTTAAGGGATTTGGACGTCAAAGAGGGCATACTGAGTTATACCGTGGTGCTGAATATCAGGTTGACTTTATACCTAAAATTAAACTTGAAATTGCTACTCGTAGTGAAAATTGCCAACGCGTTGTAGAAACCATTACCAAAGTCGCTGGAACGGGCAAAATTGGTGACGGCAAAATTTTTGTTTACGACCTAGACCAAATCGTCCGTATTCGTACTGGCGAGCTTGATGATGATGCAATTTAAGGGGGCAACATGGAAAATACAATTATAGAGCTGAAGTTTTCGCTCGATACGTTTTACTTTTTAATGTCTGGCATCTTAGTCATGTGGATGGCAGCCGGTTTTGCAATGTTAGAAGCGGGTTTAGTGCGCTCTAAAAATACCACAGAGATTCTAACTAAAAATATCGCGCTTTATTCTATCGCGTGTACTATGTTTTTGTTGATAGGCTACAACATTATGTACGTAGATAATGTTGAAGGCGGTGTTATTCCTTCGTTTGGTGGGCTAATAGGTAGCCAAGCGGCAGATGCTAATCATTCATTAGAGTCTGACTTTTTCTTCCAAGTAGTGTTTGTTGCAACGGCTATGTCTATCGTATCTGGCGCCGTAGCTGAGCGTATGAAATTATGGGCTTTCTTAGTGTTTACTGTGGTACTAACAGGCTTGATTTACCCAATTGAAGGTTACTGGACATGGGGTGGCGGCTTCTTATCTGAATTAGGCTTTGTTGATTTTGCAGGCTCTGCCATTGTCCATGCAACGGGTGCGGCTGCAGCGCTTGCGGGTGTAATTCTACTGGGTGCACGTAAAGGTAAATATGGTAGAAATGGTGAAATTTACCCAATTCCAGGTTCAAATTTGCCGCTTGCTACATTAGGCACATTCATTTTATGGATGGGTTGGTTTGGCTTTAACGGCGGATCACAGTTATTAATTTCAGATAAAGAAAACGCAACAGCGGTAGGTCAAATATTACTTAATACCAACGCTGCTGCAGCTATGGGCGCAATTTCAGCCTTGTTCTTATGTAAACTGTTATGGGGCAAAGCTGATTTAACCATGGTACTTAATGGTGCACTTGCAGGCTTAGTGGTTATTACTGCAGACCCATTATCACCATCACCACTAATGGCGTGTTTATTTGGCTTACTAGGTGGCTCATTAGTGATACTTAGTATTGTCGCACTGGACAAAGCGAAGATAGATGATCCCGTGGGCGCTATTTCTGTTCACGGTGTGTGTGGCATCCTAGGTATAGTGCTAGTGCCTGTTACTAATGCTGAGGCCAGCATTGTTAATCAGTTGATTGGCCTACTATGTATTATTGGTTTTGTGTTTATTGCTTCATTCATTGTATGGGCAATCCTCAAGCAAACCATGGGTATTCGTGTTACCGAAGAAGAAGAGTTAAACGGTATGGATCAACACGATTGTGGTATTGATGCTTATCCAGAGTTTGTATCAGTTAGAAGTAATTAATTTAAAGTATTGTGTGTTCAATCAAAGCCCTACTCTGTTAGGGCTTTTTTGATTTCAGGGGAGGTTAATTTTTCAGGTGCTAGAGTAATGTGATAAGCTCCTCGCGTTAAATTAACCTTCGGAATATATTACACTTAAATGGCTGAAAAAAAGAAAACATCGACCAGTAAACCCTCGACTAAGCGCGCTACAAAGACATCTAAATCATCGGCGCGAAAAAGTGCGACTAAAAAAACTTCAAGCACCGCAAAACGGCCACTTTTTAAAACGTTGTTTTCTATTTTTTGGAAACTGAGTCTGGCGACGTTTATCGCTATTGCACTTTATTTTATTTACCTTGATGCAAAAATAACTCGCCAGTTTGAAGGTAATAAATGGCAACTTCCGGCACAAGTGTATGCTCGCTCAATGACGTTTTTTCCAGGCCAGTTTTTATCAGAGCAAGAAGTATTATGGGAGCTTAAGCGCTTAAACTACACGGCGGTTAATCGCTTAAGCCGGACTGGGCAGTATATTAAAACAGCCAATAGTATTAAGATTTTTCGTCGTGACTTTGAATTTTATGATGGTTTAGAGAGCGCTCATGTTATTGAGTTGCGTTTCTCTGGAGAGAAGGTAGCCAGTATTAAAGATAAGTTTGGCCGTCGCTTAAACACTGCCAGATTAGAGCCTGTACAAATAGCCCGTATTGGTAATGACTCAAAACAAGATAGAGAGTTTGTACCATTAGATAAATTTCCTGACATGCTTAAAAATACCTTATTAGTAGTTGAAGACCGCGATTTTTATGATCATCACGGTGTATCGGTATTTTCAATTTTACGCGCTTTGTATACCAATATTCGCGCAGGGCGCACCGTGCAAGGGGGGAGCACATTAACCCAGCAGCTGGCTAAAAATATTTACCTTACCCGTGAGCGTTCGTTAGTGCGTAAAATTAATGAAGCCTTTATTGCGCTTATTCTTGATTACCGTTACTCAAAAGATCAGATTCTCGAAGCCTATTTAAACGAAGTGTACTTAGGTCAGTCATACAACCAAGGAGTACATGGAATGGGGCTGGCCGCCGAGTTTTACTTTGCCAAACCTGTTGATGAACTCGAGTACGACCAAATTGCCTTGCTGGTGGCTATGGTTAAAGGCCCATCTTATTACAATCCTAGACGTTACAAAGAACGTGCGATGGAGCGTCGTGACCTAGTGCTGCGTTTAATGGTCGATAACAAACTTATTTCTACTAAAGAGTATAGAGCCTCGTTAAAGCGCGCAATTGATATTGCACCAATGAAAGCCAGCTTGCAAAAGTCTTATCCAGGTTACTTAGAGTTGGTTAATCGCGAGCTCAAACAGCTGCTACCCGATCAAGACGTATTGGATGCGGGTGTGCGTGTATTTACCTACTTCGATTTACAAAAACAAACCGCGATGGAAGAGTCGATTCAGGCCAGTTTACCTTATTTAGAAAGACGTCCAAATACCAAAGAGTTAGAAGCGGCGATGATCTCCGTTAATGTTGAAAAAGCCGGTGTATCAGCGTTAGTCGCTGGACGTGATGTACGCTACTCAGGATTTAACCGCGTGCTCGATACCAAACGAAATATTGGCTCATTAGTTAAACCTGCAGTGTATTTAAGTGCACTGCAGCTTCCTCATTATAACTTAGCGACGTTACTTGATGACTCGCCTGTTCAAGTCACCAACGAGGAGGGTAACGTATGGCAGCCAGAAAACTTTGATCATCAATACCGTGGTGCCATGCCTCTTTATAAAGCATTTAGCCACAGTATTAATATACCGGCAGTTAACTTAGGGCTTGATGTAGGCGTCGATAAAGTGGCTAACACGCTCAGAGGGTTAGGAGCTAAAGGTTATATTAATGAATACCCATCGTTGTTATTAGGGGCTATTGAAATGTCGAGCTTTGAAGTGGCACAGCTTTATACCACGATTGCAGCAGACGGTGAATACAGAGAGCTGACGTCTATTTCTGCGTTAACCGACTCTGTTGGTAAAGTACTTTATAAGCACAAAGTAATTAACGAGCAACGTTTTGATAAAGATGCCATGTACATGACCAAATATGCTATGAAGCGAGTAACTAAAGATGGCACCGCTAAGCGCTTAAACTTACATTTTCCGTCGATTCAGTTAGCAGGTAAAACAGGCACCAGTAATGAATTACGCGACAGTTGGTTTGCTGGATTTGATCAAAATACAGTGACGGTTGCATGGATAGGCCGTGACGATAATAAAAGCACCGGCTTAACCGGCAGTGTTGGCGCGCTTGAAACCTATATTCGTTATTTAAAACCGCTAAACCCGCAAGCAATTGCCGATACCCGTCCGCCTTCAATTAGGTGGGCATTTGTAAACGAGCAAACTGGGAAGCAAGCACCACCGGGCTGTGGCAAAGTGATTCAGCTACCGCTTAGAGCCAGTGAGTTTAAACCAAGACCAGAATGTATTCGTTAAATAGTAAAAACAAAAAAAGCCCGAAAGGGCTTTTTTTATGCATTACTTTAGCTAAGAGGCTTGTAAGATATCTGGGTTTTTATTTTCATAGTAAAAGAACCATCTAGCCCTTTCAATGTAATTTTTTTAAGTTTTTATGTTAATTAAGTGTTTATTTTGTTTGCATTTTTGTTTCATGGGAATATTATAAATATGCCTTTAAGGCATATAATTATAATTTCAAACAGGGATAAATAATGAAATCAATATTTAAGAAAAGTATAACGGCTATTGCCGTATCAGCATCCTTAGGTCTAGCATTACCTGCTGTTGCATCTGATGTAATAGGAACTGTTAATAATATTAATGATAATAGTTCTTACACTGTAAAAGTTAAAAACCCTGCAACTGGTTTAGAGCGTACTCTAAATATCTCTAGTGAAGGTACCTTTCGTTTTGCTTCCCTGCCTACAGGTAGTTACGAGATACAAATATTAAAAGGCGATGCTGTAGTTGCTGAAGACCGCGTTAGAGTATCTTTAGGTGCTAATTCAAAAGCTAATTTTGATCTTAACAGTTTCGACTCTTCGGGCCCAGAGGTAATTCAAGTCGTTGGTGCTCGTATTTCATCAATAGATCTTTCAACAGCAGATTCGGGCCTAGTTATTACAGATGCTGAAATTGACAGAATGCCAATTAATCGTGATTTGACATCAGTTGCATTATTAGCACCTGGCGCAGTAAAAGGCGATAGCGCGTTTGGTAATACAGCATCATTTGGCGGTTCTTCTGTTGCTGAAAATGCGTGTTATATTAATGGATTAGAAGTTACTAATACTCGCCAAGGTTTAGGGTGTGGTGAAGTTCCGTTTGAATTTTATGATCAATTTCAAGTTAAAACAGGTGGTTATTCAGCCAAGTTTGGTCGAGCTACTGGTGGTACTATTAATACAACTACAAAAGGTGGTACTAACGAGTGGGAATTTTCTGCTGTAGTTCAGTACCAACCTGATTCTTTGCAAGAAGAGGGCAGCATTTCTCGTGGCAATAATGGAGCAGGTCAAATTTTCAGAGATGAAAGCTATGACTCTGATAACAAGACTGACGTTACACTTGCCGTTGGTGGCCCACTTATTGAAGACACACTTTTTTTCTATGGTTTAATAAACCCTCGTGATACTGAGTCGTCTTATACTTGGGGTGGAGATGAATTTTCACCGAACGATCAGTACCGAGAAGAATCTGCATCTGGCGGAGATAATTTATTCTGGGGTGGTAAACTCGATTGGGATATTAATGAAAACCATCGCTTAAGCTATTTTGCTTATTCAAATCGTCGTGATATTGAGCGTTCTGTTTATGATTACAACAACGGTGTTATAGGCGACCGCAAAGATGGTGCATTACTTAAGCGTGGTGGCGAAGCGCAAAGCTTGAGTTACACAGGTGTACTAACTGAAGATTTAGTTGTCACAGCAATGGCTGGTACAATTGAGACTGAGTATGAAACGCAATCAGAAAACTTAATTTGCCCAAGTATTACAGATTCTCGTGGTACTTCTAATCCAATCACTGGTTGTGGTGCTGGTGGTAGCTTTGGTGCAAATAATGATGAAAATACTCAGTACCGCCTTGATATTGAGTATGTTTGGCAAGACCATCAGATTAGCTTTGGTATCGATTATCAAGAGCGTGAATCTGAGCGTGTGAGCCGTCCTATCGGTGGCCACAGTTACGACTACAGAACACTTGCAGCTAACGGTAGCTTTCAAGCTGATAATGGCGCATTAACAAACAATACTGGTAACGTATTGCAATACGTTGAAGATCGAGTCTTTGATGGTGGCGGTAGCTTTAAGTCAGAGCTTACGGCTTATTACATAGAAGATAATTGGCAAGTAACAGATGATTTTGCGGTAACTGTTGGCTTACGTATCGATGAGTTTGACAGTTGGGGCACAACAGATAAGCTACTTACAAGCTTCAAAACGGATGTTGCTCCTCGTTTAGGTTTCACGTGGGATCCAACGAGCACTGGCGACACTAAAGTATATGGTACTTATGGACGTTATTACTTACCTGTTGCAAACAACACTATTTTCCGTGCAGCATCTGGGGTAAGTGATATTACTACTGCTTATACATATACGGGTGTTGATGCAACGACAGGAGCACCTACAGGTTTAGCTCCTTTGGCTGATACTCTTGGCACGGGCGGTTTAGCAAACTCACAACAAGTGAGTGGTGTTCCGGTTATTCCAGAAAAAGATATTTTCCAAGCACAAGAAGCCGAACCATTTTCAAAAGATGAATATATTCTAGGTGTACAGCAAGCACTAAATGATGAGTACACTGTTGGTATTAAAGGTGTTTATCGTGAAGTTGCTACTGCACTAGATGATTACTGTGGTCGCTACGCTTACCCATATTGTGTAATGATTAACCCAGGTTCATCTTCTAGCTGGTATAGTGACGGATATTACTGGAATGGTACTGATTGGGGTGATTCAAGCTTTGATAACGATGGTGTTCCAGATGAAGGGTCACTAACGACTTATTCTGCCGACACTATAGGTTTACCTAAAGCTAATAATGAATATACAGCAGTAGAGTTTAACCTAAATTATCAAGCTGATACGATTCGTTACCAGTTTGGTTATACATGGGCACGAAGTGTTGGTAACTTTGAAGGTGCTGTTAAATCCGATATTGGTCAAGCAGATGCGGGTATTACACAAGACTTCGATTTCCCAGCTGTAATGGATGGCTCTCAAGGTTATCAACCTAATGATCGTCGTCATACATTTAAATTCTTTGGTAGCTGGGAGCCAGTTGAAAACTTAACTGTAGGTTGGAATGCAACACTACAAAGCGGTCGTCCTAAAAGCTTATTCGGCCAAGGTTACCCGTCAAAAGATCCAAATCTAAATGGTGGTTGGGGTGATACTTTCTACATTTATACAAATGAGTGTCCTGATACCAATGGTAATGGTGAATGTGAGCAAGAAGAAAAAATCTATGAAAAGCATGACCGTGGTACAAATGGTCGTACACCATGGACATTTAACTTAGATTTATCAGCTGCATATGACTTTACAGTGTCGGATATTGATATGAGAGCATCAATTAATGTGTTCAACATATTAAATAGCCAGTCAGAAGCGTCTGTAAATGAGCATTACGAGCAAAATGAAGGCGAAGTAAACGCTTATCATGATGCTGCGTATTCTTGGCAAACTCCACGTTATGTTCGTATAGGGTTTGAAGCTCGATTCTAATCAACTGCATAACGATTCAATAGCGTTAAAAAACAAAAAAAGCCCGAAAGGGCTTTTTTTATGGGTAAGCGTTTTTAAAAACTAAACGTTATAGCTTAGCAAAAGCGCGCTCTGCTGCTTCAATCGTTGCTTGAACTTCTTGCTCTGTGTGCGCAGCACACACAAAACCAGCTTCAAACGCTGAAGGCGCTAAATAAACCCCTTCTTCAAGCATTAAGTGGAAGAACTTTTTAAAGCGCTCTAAATCACATTCAGTGGCTTGTTTGTAAGTAGTTACTTTTTCTGCATCGGTGAAGAAAAAGCCATACATACCGCCAGCGTAGTTAGTCGTTAAGGCAATACCTGCTTTTTTAGCTGCGGCTTCAAAGCCTTCACAAATCGCTTTACTAATGGCTTCTAACTTATCATGCACGCCAGGAGCGCTTAGTAGTTCGAGTGATTTTAAGCCTGCTGCCATCGCAATAGGGTTACCTGAAAGTGTACCCGCTTGATAAACAGGGCCTACAGGAGCTATGTAATCCATGATTTCTGTTTTACCACCAAACGCGCCTACTGGCATGCCACCACCAATTACTTTACCTAAACAGGTTAAGTCTGGTTTGATGTTGTAATACGCTTGAGCGCCACCAAGGGCGACACGAAAACCTGTCATTACTTCATCAAAAATAAGCACGGATTGGTATTGATCACATACTTCACGCAGTCCTTCTAAAAAGCCGGGCACTGGTGGAATACAGTTCATGTTACCGGCAACTGGTTCAACAATAATACACGCGATTTCATCGGCGTACTTGGCAAAAATCGCTTTCACTTCTTCAATATTGTTAAACGAAACGGTGAGTGTGTGCTTAGCTAAATCTTCAGGAATACCTGGAGAGTTAGGTACACCCATAGTTAATGCGCCAGAGCCGGCTTTTACTAGTAATGAGTCTGCATGGCCGTGGTAACACCCTTCAAATTTTAAGATTTTGTCACGACCAGTAAAACCACGGGCTAAACGAATTGCACTCATTGTTGCTTCAGTACCAGAGCTCACCATGCGTACTTTTTCGATTGATGGTACTAGCTCTTTTACTTTTTCAGCCATTAAAATTTCAGCTTCAGTAGGCGCTCCGTAGCTTAAACCATTTTCTACCGCGTCATGCACTGCTTGTTTAATTTCAGGGTGATTGTGGCCCATAATCATTGGACCCCAAGAGCCTACATAATCGATGTAACGGTTGTCATCAGCATCAAATGTAAACGCGCCCTGTGCTTTAGTAATAAACAGCGGAGTACCACCTACACCATTAAATGCACGCACTGGCGAATTTACTCCACCAGGAATAGAGTCTTGAGCTCGTTTAAATAAGTCTTGGCTAATTGTCATGAAAAATCCTATTGTTTTATCACTTTAAAATTAAAGCTTAGCTGTCGCGTTTGCGGCTAAACCAAGGAACGCTTACTTCATACTGCTCGACTTTGTTTTCTACGCCGAGGGTTAAAGCAAACAGTGCCATACGAATGAGTACGCCATTTTGTACTTGGCGGAATATCGCTAGATTGTCGTTAGCATTTAAGTCGTTATCAAGTTCGTTTGCCTCTAGGCGACTATCGCGAGGAAGCGGGTGCATTAATACTGAATTAGGTTTGCAATGAGTATTATAAATAGACTGGCTAATTCTAAATCCACCACGATACTTATTAGCTTCTTCTTGTGATGGAAAACGCTCTTCTTGGATTCGTGTTTGATAAACGATATCGGCTGCTAAGTTACCTTCCATTTTATCTACCAGTTCAATTTTATGACCGGCATTTTCAACCGCAGATAAAATTGAGTCAGGCATTTGCAAGCCATTAGGGGCAACCATCGAAAACTTAATGTCTTTGTAATGACACAGTAACTTAGAGAGTGAGTGAACAGTACGGCCATATTTTAAATCGCCGACTAGCGCAATATGCATACCATCGATATTTTGATCGAAGCGGTTAAGTTCACGCTCAATAGTTAATAAATCAAGCAGTGCTTGGGTAGGGTGCTCATTGGGTCCATCACCACCGTTTATTACTGGTACGCTGCAACCTGTTGCAAATTCAGCCACCGAGCCTGAGTCAGGATGGCGCATAGCAACAGCATCAGCATAAGCTGAAATAACTCGTGCGGTATCATAAAGTGATTCGCCCTTAGCAAGCGCAGAGCTTTGCATGCCGGTGGTTTCACGAACTAGTCCACCGAGTAAGTTAAACGCAGTGCCAAAACTAACACGAGTACGTGTACTGGGTTCAAAAAATAGATTTGCTAAAATAGCGCCTTCAAGCACGTTGGTCCGCTTTTGTTTTTTAGCGTATGGCTCCATTTTTTTTGCCACAGCAAATATGCGTTCAATACAGTCTCGGTCGAGTTGATTAACAGAGAGTATATTTTCACCTTGGAAACTGAACATGGGGTTATTCCTAGTTATTCAAAAAGGCGCGATAATCCACAAAGGAGCACGCAATCGCGCGTATTATACAAACTTAGTATGCGACTTGGCAGCGTAATTTATAAGCCTTTGCTAAAAGCTTGGCTTAATAATCGCCAAAGCGACAATAACGAGTAGCGCTAAAACAGGTAGCTCGTTGAAAATGCGATAAAACCGATCGCTTTTGGTATTTCTATCGTGTTTAAAATCAGCTAACAATTTGAAACAGTAGCCATGATAAATATATAAAATAATCACCAGCACGAGTTTGTAATGCAGCCACATGCTGTAACGAAACCATTCTCGGCCGTATTCAACAATAGTCAATACGCCAAATACTGCGGTAAGCACCGCAAAGGGTGTAACAAAATAAAGTAGCCGACGTTCCATTACTTTTAGCATTGAGTTACACGATTTTTCTTCACTCATAGCGTGATAAACAAAAAGTCGAGGTAGGTAAAAAATACCGGCAAACCAAGCAATCATAAAAAATACGTGCAAGGTTTTGTAGATTAATAATGCGCTCATATTGTTCTCATTATTGTTAAAGTAAACTGTTACGTATGGTTAAAATATGGTGGATTTGATCCCACCTTAGTAATCCCATAATTTGTTGATTATCTAATAAGTTATATACATAAAGTGCACCACTGCGTTTATCATTCAAAATTTCAAATGCATCTGCAAGGGTGGCTTGGCTGCTAATACCTTGTAAGCTAATGTATTTTATATTGACCGCCTGATCAGACATTAAACTTAAGTCATATTCAGCTAGGCGATAACCATTTTCTTCATCAAATACAATTAATGGTGTTTGACTGTCCATGGCATCTAGACTGTTTTTTATTTGCTCTTTATCGTCGGAGTAGAGCAGTTTAAAGTCTTCATCCATGTCATCCATCACTCCTACTTTCTGTAAGGCTTCAGTGGCGGGAGAGACATGATAGGGAAGCCCTTGAAAGTCTAATTGCTGTAAAAATATGGAGCGGTTACCAAATACCTGTAAAGCTGTAACGTAGGCGGTAGTAATGACGATCATCGCTGGCACAATAATTTCCGGTGACGAGGTCAGCTCCATCACAGTGGTCAGTGCCGCTAAGGGGGAGTGTAGTGTGGCCGCTAATAATCCTGCCATGCCCAGCACCCCGTAAGTGCCGGCTATATCGGTGCCGGGGCTAATAAATTGAGCAAAAAATGCCATTAAAGTACCGGTTAAAACGCCCAGCCCAATAACCGGACCTATCAACCCACCAGGAATACCTAAGCCAATAGCAAATAAAGTGGCTAATAACTTAGCAATTAAAATAGTGGTGAGTAGTTGAATATTTTCAGGTGACTCAACCGCAATAGTGATAGCGCTCATACCCGAGCCCATTGCTTGTGGAACTGCATAGGCAATTAAGCTGGCAATACACCCTGCAATCATTAAACGTGGAAACATACTAAGTGGTTTAAAGGTTTTAATAATTAACATTAAATTCTGATTAAAAGCATAAGCCACCGCGCCTAATCCCATGCCGCATAAAATTAAATAGGGGTAATGCCACCCACTTAAAGGGGCAATGGTTATTAGCGCAAGTTCTGAGCCCTCACCAAATACAAACTGTGTTGCTAATGCGCCGGTAACGGCTGCGAGCATAATCGGCACAAAAATATGCACTTTGTATTCTCTTAGCACCACTTCCATTACAAAAATAACCGCAGCCAGGGGGGTGTTGAACGATGCAGCAATGCCCGCGGCAACACCACAACCACTGAGGGTACGCATAGCGTTGTGGGGTAAGTGTAGTTTATTTGCTAATATGCTTGCCCCCGCTGCTCCCATATGAACTGAGGGGCCTTCGCGGCCAACAGAAAAACCGCTGATCAGTGCCAGCGCGCCGCCTACAAACTGGTTAACCGTATTATAAAGTGGCATTTGCCCGTAATGACGTTTTATTCTGTGTATTACAAAAGGGATACCCAAGCGGTAATGTTTAAAGCCGGTAAAAGCCGCAAATGTGGCTATCAGAAGTGCAGCAATCAAAGGCATTAATACCCGTTCTAGGGTAGGGAGAGTAGTAAAGTCGTCAGGGGTTTCTAAAAATAAGCTTTGAAAAAATAAAATGGTTAGGCGAAACAGTATAATGAAAAATGCAGCAATTAATCCGGCACTTACGCCCAATAAGCATAATTGTACGGATGTTTTTGGTTTTGCTAATCGACGTCTCAGTCGCTCAAGCCACATGCTTTATTTCCCCGTAGCATTTTTAGGCGTCAAGTTTATCAAAATAGTCTAGGGAAGTCCTTGAGATTTTTAACAACCGATTAATTTAAATTAAATTTATAGTATATTGATTCACAGAACAGATTAAACGCGCATTGTTTTAATTAAAGCTTATAAACGCGAGCTTACTATACTTGATTAAAACACTCAGGTATTAGATAATCTGGTGCATTAGTATAAAGGTATTGAGGGTTATAAAATGTCTGAAGAATTACCCATTAAGTTTAGCGACGCAGCCGCTGTGCGTGTTAAACAGTTAATCGACGAAGAAGAAAACCCAGATCTAAAACTGCGTGTTTATGTCACAGGCGGTGGTTGTTCAGGTTTTCAATACGGTTTTACTTTTGATGAAAAAGCGAATCCTGGCGATTTAGAGATTGTTAAAAACGGGGTTACCTTAGTCATTGACCCAATGAGTATCCAGTATTTAGTTGACGGTGAAGTAGACTACACCGAAGGGTTAGAAGGGGCACGCTTTTTTGTCTCTAACCCTAATGCCACAACAACGTGTGGCTGTGGCGCTAGTTTTAGCGTGTAAAGATACCGTTATTTGAAAAAAAACCGCTTAATTAGCGGTTTTTTTATGTGTTTAAAATCATAACTCAGTTGGTCTGTATTCTGTTATTTGCATTATTAACACAAAAAAACCAAGTACGAATGCAGAGAAAGCTAAAATATAGATAAAGCCTTTTTTACCCTGTTTGATTGGAATTGCATAATGGCGTAAAAAAAAGTACCAGCCCAAGCATAAAATAATAGGCAGTAAAAAAAGTAGTCTAAACATGATTTAGCCTTTTTAAACAAATAATAAGTTAATAATAAACGGCTTATATTTAAATGAAACAAAAAAGTTATAAAATATTTAACCTTATTCAGAGTTAGTAAATATTTGTTGTTAAACTTTAATCGCATAATTACTAATTAATCATTCAGATCAACGATGAATGGTATATAATGTATCCAAGAGTGAAACGGGCAAGGTTTCATTTTTCACAATAATAAAGTGTTAATACATATTTGAGCGTTTTTATTGGTTGAATTGTAAGCGTTTACACTGCGCTTTAGTGAGTGGTTGTAGGTTTACAGTGTTGGCGATTTTAAGCGCTTAGCTATATGTATATTTAAACAACGAGTAGGAGTTGTATATGATGGGTAAAACCGTATCTTCGGAAGAAAATGCAAAATTAACAAAGTGGCTTAAAACTAAGCGCCATGAAAAAGGCTACACCATGCGCAGCTTAGCGCAAATCTTGGGTACGCCACATTCTTTTATTGGCAAAATTGAAAATCAGGAACGTCGTTTAGATGTAATTGAGTTTGTTCGCTACTGCAATGCATTAGAAGTCGACCCGTATGAAGCATTAAGCTTAATTAAAGCTGACTAACGCTTTCTTTTTGGCTGTAATCGTAAAGTTAAATTAGCGTCTACAGCCAATACTAGTGCAGGGATGCATTAGGTATTTTTATGATAATTTTGCTCTAGTGAATATAGTTTGTGCTTAATTAGAAATAAAAACACTAATGAGGGTAAAACCATAAGCGCAGTTAATACAAAGAACAATGACCAATTCCCCATTAGCCAATCATCAATAACCACGCCACTGTAACTCGATAATAACGTACGCCCTAAATTACCCAATGATGCCAATAGCGCATAATGGGTGGCGCTAAATGCTCTGTCACACAGCATAGATATAAAAGCAACCATTGCCACTAAAGACCAAGCTTGGGTAAAGCCATCAACTACAATTGCCATTGCATATAAGTGCTCTTGTGGACCAGCTAAGGCAATCCAAGAAAACATTAAGTTAGATGCTGCCATGGCTACGCCACTAATAAATAAGCCTTTCACAATGCCATATTTATGGTTAAAAATACTGCCCAAAAAGGCAAATACAATGGTGATTAACCCCGTGCCGAGTTTTGAGTAATTTGCTATTTGCGTATTACTGAAGCCAACTTCTTTATAAAATACAATCGACATCCGCGCTAAAAATGCTTCACCAATCTTAAATAAGAAAATAAACGCCAGCAGCGCCAACGCGGTTTTAACGCCATTTTTAGCAAAAAAGGTTTTAAACGGATCAACCACGGTAACGCCTAGCCATGCAAGCGTTTTTGTCAGTGGTGTTTGTTTAGTTGCGGCGAGTTTTTCAAGATAAACACGTTCTAGTTCGGCATGTACGGCTTCGCGATTTGATTGTGGCTCTTTAGCCCAAAATACACAGCTAATTAATAACAGCATAATCGCGGATAAAAAATAATACACCTGTGGCCAGTCAATATTTGGCATATCAGCCATGTAAAAAGGCACAGCTCCTAATAAAGCATAGCCAGTCCACCAACCTGAGGTGGCCATTGCAGCAGCCGCGGTGGCTTTGTGAGATTCATTTTCACTAAGGGTGTCTATTCGAAAGGCGTCAATTGCAATATCCTGCGTGGCAGAGGCTATGGCGATTAACAAGCAAAGTGCGGCGGCAACCGCTAGGTTTGCTTTCAAATCAAGTCCTGCAAGTAGCAATGTGCCAAGCAAAATAAAGCTTTGGCAAAACAGTATCCAACTACGGCGCTGACCAAGCCAATTATATAAAAAGGGCAGTTTAGTGCGGTCTATTAAAGGTGACCATAAAAAGTTGATGCTGTAGGCACCAAACACAATGCCAAATAGGCCAATCATGCTGCGGCTCAAACCTTCATCTTTAAGCCATGCCGACATTACTGAGCCAATTAATACCCACGGAAAGCCACTGCTCATTCCAAATATAAAAACATTAATCAAACGTTTATCTTTAAAATAAGAAAAGTATTCGCTAACAGAAAGTGTGCTATTCATAGAGGCTCATTGGCTTATACAAAGAGCAGCTAAGGCTGCTCTTATTAAAAAAGTTATAAAGGAACTTGCTCAAGCACCTTAATATTTAATATAACGACCGGTTTTTCGGGTACAAAGTTGTAGCCAATTTTGTCATTAAATCCGGTTTTTACAGCCATGATTTTATCGAGTGTTTCATAGCCTTCCATCACACTGCCAAACACTGCAAATCCCCAATCACGGCCAGGGTTTAAATGATCGTTATCATCCATATTAAAAAAGAACTGACGCGTTCCTGAGTGTGGTTCACGGTCTTGATAAGCCATCGCAATGCTATACATATCGTTTGTTAAGCCGTTACCGCTTTCATTAAAAATAGGGTCGTTTTCATGTAGACCATCGTAATCTTTATCATAACCACCGCCTTGAATTACAAAGTCACGATCATTTTCTACGTCGCGTTCTACACGATGAAACACACTGCCTTGATAGCTTTTATCCGACACGTACGTTAAAAAATTATTGACCGTAATAGGAGCTCTTGAGCGGTCTAATTCAACCACAATGCTGCCCAACGATGTCACAATTTCTACCCGAGGAAAAATGTTATCTTTTTGCACAAAACGACCCTCTTGAGCCGCTAAGCTACTAACGCTAAATAATAAGCTTACGCAGATTAAAAAAAGTTGCTTCATTGTTAACCTTCTAAAAATGCAATTAATTCTGGGTCAGATACAATGCGGGTAATTAACTGCTCAGTCAACTTATTGAGCTGACCTTCAACTTTTGCCCTATCGTGACCAAGCGGGCCAGATAAATTAGCATTACCGCTGTAGCGTTTACTAAAATTACTGGTCGGGCGAATCACCCGCACTTCAAACTCAATCTTGGCTTCACTGGTATGGCTCATTAGCGTTTCTGTAACTACCGCTTGCAGCGTGTGAATATCTAACTCAAAACGCAATTGCGCTAAATTAGAAATGCTGGCGCCATTGCGACTCAGCGCACTGTCTAGTGCACTTTTAACCGATTCAGTAATACCCGTACTGGCAATGGTTTTGGTTTTGCTCGATTCAATCAGCTTTAAGGTTGCACTGTCACCACGTAAATCAATCACGCTGGTGTTTAAGCTGCTGTTTATTGAGCTTATTTGACCACTTTTATACACAGGGTTAAGAATAAGCTGATTAGGCTGATTGGCACATCCCGAAAAAACCACTAATGTACAACAGCTCAATAATGCTTTTAAGAGTTTCATTTATAACGTCCCACTATTTTTAGTTGCGCTGAGTACCACAAACTTTTTATTAGAGCCTAATAAAGTACAGTTACCAAACATACGGTTTAGTTTGTCGTGGTAATCTAGATGGCGGTTACCAATAATACGCAGCTCGCCACCTTCTTTTAATGTGTCTTTTGCTTGCTTGAACATTTGCCATGCTATGTGGTCGGTAACCGCTTGTGCTTGGTGAAATGGCGGGTTACACAATACAATATCAGTGCTTTCACGTTCAAAGTCAGTTAAACAATCATTCTCTATAAAGGTACATTGTTCAAACTTGTCTTCCATGTTGAGCTCAATGTTGAGTCGAGCTGATTCAACCGCCATATATGACTCATCAACAAAGCTAATATGAGCATTAGGACAGCGCGCTAATGTCATTAAACCAACTACGCCATTACCACAGCCTAAATCAATAATATTTTTGGCTTTATTTGTTTGCGGCAAATAATTAAAAAAGAAACGCGCGCCAATATCAAGTGAATCACGTGAAAACACATTGGCATGATTACTTATTGTAAAATCAGTGCCTTCGAGCGGCCAGCTCACTGGGAAATCTGCACCTTTATAACCGCCAGCGGCTTGGCTAATAATTAAACGTGATTTTTTTACTGCGAGGCTTGTTTTCGTCTCACCAATAAAATCTTCAAATGCTTTAATCGTAGAGTTATGCACGTCTTTAGTTTTTGCAGCACCAATAACCGGTGTACCGGGCGCCAGTACTTCGCTTAATTCAGATAGCTGATACTGTAAAAAAGCCAACGTGCGTGGTACTTTTACCAACACTAGGTCTACTTGTTCGGGCAAAGCCGATAAACTATCAAGCTGGCTAAACGCAGTTGTTGCGATTTTGTTTTGCGCTAAGTTATAAGCCGCCGCCTGATGGCTAATATAAGAGTCGTTTACTGAACAAACTGTTAATTGTTGCTTGCTAAAGTAACAGCTAAGTGCACCAAAGCTGTCGTTTAAGATCAGTAAAGAGCGACAATCAGGGTAGTGTTCATTAACATAGTCAATGAGGTATTCGTCTGCTGAATCCCACGCTTGTAAGCTGCGGTTTTTTTGATCCAAAGGAAAGCGTTCAAGAGTAAAGGTGTTATCGCCGAGCGTAGCTTGCGTAGTCATAATAGTTTAATGATCGGTAATCAAATGATAGGTAAATTCTAACATGCAACCGCCAAACGCCAACCCCCAACTGTTACCAAATGGCTTTTCTTATCAAAGTAGGGTGCTTAGTGCGCAAAAAAGCCTCGATTTATTTTATTATTTGCAGCAAAACTTAAATTGGCAACAACCAAATATAACGGTGTTTGGCAAAACGGGGCCAATACCAAGGCTGCAATGTTTTATCAGCGAAGAGAATCTTGAGTACGGCTATTCTGGGCATAAACTCGATTTAGAGCCTTGGCCAGACGTATTACTTGCTATGCGAACACGATTAGAAAATCACCTACAGCAACCGTTTAATTCAATTTTGGTTAATTATTATCGTGATGGCCACGATAGCATGGGCTGGCATAGCGATGATGAGACGCAGCTAGGGCCTGAGCCTACAATAGCCTGTGTATCGCTTGGCGCAGAGCGATTATTTAAACTTAAACACAAAGTAAGTAACAGCATTACTAACATTAAATTACAAAGTGGTAGCTGTTTAATAATGAGCGGCCAAAGCCAACAAAATTACCAACATGCATTGCCCAAACAAACAACGCTTAAACACCCTCGAATAAGTTTGACGTTTCGCTATATTAATAATAGTTTCAGTTAAATAGCATTAGCCATGGTATAGCCGCAGTTGTTATAGTAAGGACATAACTGAATTTTGAGGATGGTTTTTATGTCAATGCAAGAACAAATACGTAACAAGCTAGCCGATGCGATTGCGTGCAAGCATTTAAATGTGATCAACGAAAGCCATATGCACAGTGCAGGCACTGAATCACACTTTAAAGTGATTGTAGTTAGTGAGGAATTTGCTGGTAAGCGATTATTGCAGCGTCATCGTGAAATTAACGAAATTTTAAAAGATGAGCTGGCAAATCATATTCATGCGCTTGCGATGCACACTTACACCCCTGACGAATTTACCGAGCACGACGGTGAGGCACCGCAATCACCTAATTGCATGGGCGGCTCAAAAGTTGGATAACAGGTAATAGTGGATTGGTTTGAGCAGTGAGTAACTGATCAGATCAGTTTTTTTTGTTTTAGCCTTTAAACTAGCGCTAATTTTTATTGTAAAAGATATAGGATGATCAATGGTCATTAAGCCTAAAATTCGCGGATTTATCTGCACCAATGCACACCCAGTAGGCTGTGCAGAGCATGTACAAGAACAAATTAATTATGTTAAGCAGCAAGGGGCATTAAAAAATGCACCTAAAAATGTATTAGTTATTGGTGCGTCTACAGGTTATGGCTTAGCGTCTCGCATTACCGCTGCATTTGGAGGTGGCGCTAAAACATTAGGTGTTTTCTTTGAAAAAGAAGGCACTGAGCGTAAAACAGGCTCTGCGGGTTGGTATAATACGGCGGCGTTTCAAGCAGCCGCTGAAGCTGAAGGTTTATGGTCAAAAAATATTAATGGTGATGCGTTTTCTAACGAAATTAAACAAAAAACAATCGACACCATTAAAGCTGAATTAGGTAAAGTTGACTGTATTATTTACAGCTTAGCGTCACCTCGTCGTACTGATCCAAATACCGGCGAAGTGTTTTCTTCAACGCTTAAGCCAATTGGTAATGCGGTAACCACTAAAAACTTAAATACGTCAAAGCGTGAAATTGATGAAGTAACTGTTGAAGCGGCAAACCAAGACGATATCGACAACACCATTAAAGTAATGGGTGGCGAAGATTGGGAAATGTGGATTGACGCACTTAAAGAAGCGGATGTATTAGCAGATAACTTTAAAACCACGGCTTACACTTATATTGGTAAAGAACTAACGTGGCCAATTTACGGTCATGCAACAATTGGTAAAGCCAAAGAAGATTTAGACCGTGCCACTGCTGCTATTAAAGCTGCTACCCAAGATTTAAATGGTGAAGCCTACGTTTCATCGCTTAATGCGGTTGTTACTCAAGCAAGCTCTGCAATTCCAATCATGCCACTTTATATTTCTGCCTTATTTAAAGTGATGAAGGCTGATGGCACTTACGAGGGCACAATTGAGCAAATTCATGCGCTATTTAGTGAGAACTTATACGGTGATTCACCTCGCTTTGACGAGGGCGGGCATTTATTCCAAAACTATAAAGAACTGGAAGATGACGTTCAATCTCGCGTTCAAGCCATTTGGGATAGTGTAGATACAAACTCAATTGATGAGTTAACCGATTATATTGGTTACCATAATGAATTTTTACGCTTGTTTGGTTTTGGTATTGACGCGGTTGATTATGAACAAGATGTAAATCCTGTTGCACCTATTGCCAATATGATTGACTAACTTGTCGCTGATAGCGCATTTTTGAAAAAGTCGCCTTGTGCGGCTTTTTTGTTTTTAGCTTTGATTTGAAAAAATATTTGCTAATTGTTGGCTAATTTACCACTTTGGTCTAGCTTGTATTTTATTAATTGTTAATTACAAAACTAAATAAACGTTTCTCTCGTATAATTTTCATAAATACACTCGCATAGTCAGCCACAATAATGTTAAAATCAAAGCAATATGTGAGGAGTTTTACTGCGCTGCTTGTTTGGTATTTATAGCGAGTCATTTTATATAGCTTGCAATAATACAAATAGCGGCGTGGTTAGTACGATTTTTCAGTTTCTTTCCGTTAATGTAGTGCAAGTGCGTATGATCAATATAAAAAAAGGTCTGGATTTACCCTTAGAGGGCGCACCTCAGCAAGTTATTCATGATGGTTCTACCGTCAAACGTGTAGCTGTGCTAGGTGAAGAGTTTATCGGTATGCGTCCAACCATGCATGTTCGTGTGGATGACCAAGTCAAAAAAGGCCAGGTACTTTTTGAAGATAAAAAGAACCCAGGCGTATTATTTACTGCACCAGCTTCTGGTACAGTAAAAGAAATTAATCGCGGTGCTAAACGTGTGCTGCAATCTGTTGTTATTGAAGTAAACGGCAGTGAGCAAATCACCTTTGGTTCTTTCTCGGAAACTGAGCTTAACAGCTTAGACCGTGAAAAAGCTAAAGAAGTACTAGTTCAATCGGGTCAATGGACAGCACTTCGTGCTCGCCCATTTAGCAAAATAGCAGCATTGGATGCAAATCCGAGCTCTATTTTTGTGACAGCTATCGATACAAACCCACTCGCTGCAGATCCTGCAGTTGTTATTGCTGAAAATGCGAAAGCGTTTGAAGCAGGTTTGGCTGTTGTGTCACGTTTAACCGATGGCAAAGTATTTGTTTGTAAGCAAGCAGGTAGTCAAGTTCCTAGTTCACCTATTGCTCAAGTAGAAGTACATGAGTTTGGTGGCGTGCATCCGGCTGGCCTTGTTGGCACTCATATCCATCACCTTGACCCAGTATCTGCTAGTAAGCAAGTTTGGCACATTGGTTACCAAGACGTTATTGCGTATGGTCACCTTTTCCTTACTGGTGAAATTTACACAGACCGTGTGATTTCGCTTGCAGGTCCGCGTGTTAAGAATCCTCGTTTAGTGAAAACACAATTAGGTGCTTCACTTGATGACTTAGTTGCAGGTGAATTAGAAGACGGTGATAACCGTGTTATTTCTGGTTCTGTACTTGCAGGTGCTACGTCGTCTGGCGTTCATGCATTTTTAGGTCGTTACCATGTTCAAGTATCTGTATTACTTGAAGGTCGCGAAAAAGAATTTTTTGGCTGGATTGCACCAGGTAGTGATAAATTCTCTGTAACGCGTACATTCTTGTCTCACCTTACACCGAGTCGTTTATTTAAAATGACAACGTCTACGGGCGGTTCAAAACGTGCCATGGTTCCACTTGGAAGCTATGAGCGTGTTATGCCACTTGATATTTTGCCAACGCTTTTATTACGTGACTTATTGTCTCGTGATTTAGACAGTGCAATTTCATTAGGTGCGCTTGAATTAGATGAAGAAGATTTAGCGTTATGCACCTTCGTTTGTCCTGGCAAATACGAGTACGGCGCAGCCCTACGCGATTGCTTAACTACGATCGAGAAGGAAGGCTAAAATGGGCTTAAAAACTTTCTTAGAAGATATCGAACCGCATTTTGAACCAGGTGGTAAGCATGAGAAATGGTACGCGCTGTATGAAGCCGCTGCGACTATTTTTTACACGCCAGGTTACGTAAACAAAGGTTCAACTCACGTTCGTGATAACATCGACCTAAAACGCATGATGATTTTAGTGTGGATGGCGACGTTCCCTGCCATGTTCTTTGGTATGTTCAACATTGGTCATCAAGCGGCAATCGCGCTTGGTAATGGTTTTGAACTAGCTAACATTTGGCAAGTAGGTTTATTCCAGTTATTAGGCGGTGAGTTAACCGTTGATGCTGGTTGGGGCGCAAAAATGTTCTACGGAGCATGTTTCTTCCTACCTATTTATGCAACAACCTTTATTGTCGGTGGTTTTTGGGAAGTATTGTTTGCTTCTGTGCGTAAGCATGAAGTAAATGAAGGTTTCTTCGTAACCTCTGTATTATTTGCATTAATCCTGCCTGCAACGATTCCTTTATGGCAAGTTGCGCTAGGTATTACTTTTGGTGTAGTTATCGCAAAAGAAATATTTGGTGGTACAGGTCGTAACTTCTTAAACCCTGCGCTTGCTGGTCGTGCGTTTTTATTCTTCGCATACCCTGCACAAATTTCAGGTGACACAGTATGGACTGCCGTAGATTCATTCTCTGGCGCGACTATGCTTGGTCAAGCGTTTGCTGGTACGTTAAATTACGCGACTGATATTGAGCTTTGGTGGAATGCGTTTTACGGATTCATTCAAGGTTCTATGGGTGAAACGTCTACACTAGCTGTACTTATTGGTGGTTTATTCCTAATTTACGTGCGTATTGCGTCTTGGCGTATCGTGCTAGGTGTATTCCTAGGTATGGTAGTAACCTCATCAATACTAAATACTATTGGTTCTGAAACCAATGCTATGTTTGCTATGCCTTGGTACTGGCATATGGTATTAGGTGGTTTTGCATTCGGTATGTTCTTTATGGCAACTGACCCTGTATCTGCTGCATTTACTGATAAAGGTAAATTAGCATACGGTGCGCTTATTGGCTTTATGGTTATCATGATCCGTGTTGTTAACCCTGCATACCCAGAGGGCATCATGCTAGCAATCTTATTTGCTAACTTGTTTGCACCTTTATTCGATCACTTTGTAGTGCAAGCTAATATCAAGCGGAGGTTGGCACGTAATGTCTAGTAATAACGAATCAATTGGCAAAACGCTAGCTGTTGTTGTCTCATTATGTTTGGTGTGTGCAGTAATTGTATCGCTAACGTCAGTGCAACTTCGCCCTTTGCAAAAAGCAAACAAAGCAAAAGATATTCAAAGCAATATTTTAGCTGCTGCAGGCATTAGCAAAGTTGATAACGTTGCTGAAACGTTTGAAGCTAAAATCGAAACTCGCTTTATAGACATGCAAAGTGGTGAGTTTGCTAAACCGGTAGAAGATTTTGACTTTGAAAAAACAAAGTATGATGCTGATGAAGGCTATCCTTTAAAAGAGAATGGTATTAAGGACATCGCCGGTATTCAACGTATTACCAAGCGTGCGCCTGTTTACATCTCTAAAAAAGACGATGGCTCTACTGATGCAATCATCCTTCCTATTCAGGGTTATGGTTTATGGGGTTTAATGTACGGTTTTATCTCGCTTGAAAGCGATGGCGAAACTATTAAAGACATTATTTTCTACAAACATAACGAAACACCTGGTTTAGGTGGTGAAATTCAAAACCCACAGTGGACTGCAACGTGGGAAGGTAAAGAGTTACCAATCCAAATCGTTAAAGGGACTGCAGCTGGTGATGAGCATAAGATCGACGGTCTTTCAGGTGCTACATTAACGTCTAACGGTGTTGACCATGCAGTTGACTTTTGGACTGGCGAAAATGGCTTTGGCCCTTTCCTTGCGAAAGTACGTAAAGGAGCATTGAACTAATGGCTGATACTAAAGAAATGAAGGCGGTCCTATTCGGTCCAGTTTTCGCTAACAACCCAATCGCATTACAAGTACTTGGTATTTGTTCTGCGCTAGCGGTAACGTCTAGCTTAAAAAATGCATTAATCATGTCAATTGCATTGACCTTGGTAACTGCATTCTCTAGCCTTTTTATCTCGACTATTCGTAACCATATCCCATCATCAGTACGTATCATCGTACAGATGACGATTATTGCATCATTGGTAATCGTGGTTGACCAAGTACTACAAGCTTTCTCTTACGCTACGGCAAAAGAGTTATCTGTATTCGTTGGTCTAATCATTACTAACTGTATCGTAATGGGTCGTGCTGAAGCTTATGCAATGAAGTCGCCGCCATTAATGTCTTTCCTTGATGGTATTGGTAATGGTTTAGGTTACTCTGTAGTGCTTCTTACTGTTGGCTTTATTCGTGAGTTATTCGGTAAAGGTTCACTGTTCGGTGTTGATATTATTCCATTAGTACAAAATGGTGGTTGGTACCAACCTATGGGTCTATTGATCTTACCACCGAGTGCATTCTTCATTATTGGTTTATTCATTTGGGTACTTCGTACTTATAAGAAAGACCAAGTAGAAGCTAAAGCGTAAGGGGCGATAAGTGGAACATTATATTAGTTTATTTGTAAAAGCCGTTTTTATTGAAAACTTAGCGTTAGCATTCTTCCTAGGTATGTGTACTTTCTTAGCCGTGTCTAAAAAAGTAACTACATCAATTGGCCTAGGGGTAGCGGTTATTGTTGTATTAGGTATTTCAGTACCGGTTAATAACTTGGTTTACCATGCGGTATTAGCACCAGGTTCACTTGAGTGGCTTGGTTACCCAGAAGCGGATCTTAGCTTTTTACGTTTCTTAACTTTCATTGGTGTTATTGCTGCACTGGTGCAAATTCTTGAAATGGCATTAGATAAGTTCTTCCCACCGCTGTACAACGCATTAGGTATTTTCCTACCACTAATCACAGTTAACTGTGCAATTTTTGGTGCGGTAGCCTTCATGGTTGAGCGTAACTATAACTTCGGCGAGTCTGTTGTTTATGGTATTGGCGCTGGTGTGGGTTGGGCGCTTGCAATTACATTACTTGCAGGTATCCGTGAGAAAATGAAGTATTCAGACGTACCAGATGGTTTACGTGGTCTAGGTATTACCTTTATCACTGTTGGCTTGATGGGTCTTGGCTTTATGTCATTCTCTGGTATTTCACTGTAATAATAGCGAGGTCAATCATGGATATTTTCTTAGGCGTTGGTGTTTTTATCGCTATCGTTGTAATACTAGTTTTAATCATCATTGGTGCTAAATCTAAGCTAGTTGCAAGCGGTGACATCATCATCGGTATTAATGGCGATCCAGACAAAGCCATTAAAACATCAGCAGGTAGTAAGCTATTAGGTGCACTATCTGAGTCAGGTATTTTCGTATCTTCTGCATGTGGTGGCGGTGGCTCTTGTGGTCAGTGTCGCGTTCACATTAAAGAAGGTGGCGGTGATATTCTGCCAACTGAACTTGACCACATCTCTAAAGGTGAAGCACGTGAAGGTTGTCGTTTAGCGTGTCAGGTTAATGTTAAAAATGACATGGAAATTGAACTTGAAGAGTCAATTTTCGGTGTTAAAAAATGGGATTGTGAAGTTATCTCTAACGATAACAAAGCAACGTTCATCAAAGAACTTAAGCTACAAATTCCAGATGGCGAGTCAGTGCCGTTCCGTGCGGGTGGTTACATCCAAATCGAAGCGCCAGCTCACCATGTTAAATACGCTGATTTCGATATTCCTGAAGAGTATCGTGGCGATTGGAACCATTTTGGTTTCTTCGACCTGGAGTCAAAAGTAGACGAAGAAACAATTCGTGCTTACTCAATGGCTAACTACCCAGAAGAAGAAGGCATTATTATGCTTAACGTGCGTATCGCTACGCCGCCGCCAAGAAACCTAAGCCTACCATGTGGTAAAATGTCATCGTACATTTGGTCACTGAAAGAAGGTGATAAAGTAACTATTTCTGGTCCATTTGGTGAGTTCTTCGCTAAAGACACAGACGCTGAAATGGTATTCGTAGGTGGTGGTGCAGGTATGGCACCAATGCGTTCACATATCTTTGACCAACTTAAGCGTTTAAACTCTAAGCGTAAAATTAGTTTCTGGTATGGTGCACGTTCTAAGCGTGAAATGTTTTATGTTGAAGATTTTGACGGCCTAGCTGAGCAAAACGATAACTTCGTTTGGCATACAGCGCTTTCAGATCCGCAACCAGAAGATAACTGGGAAGGCTACACTGGCTTTATCCACAACGTGTTATTTGAGAACTATCTTAAAGACCACGAAGCGCCTGAAGATTGTGAGTTCTACATGTGTGGTCCTCCAATGATGAATGCGGCAGTTATCTCTATGCTTAAAGATTTAGGCGTAGAAGAAGAAAACATCTTATTAGATGATTTCGGTGGCTAATACCCAAACTAAATAAATTTAGTTAAAATACCAGCCTCATAGCACTAAGTGTTATGAGGCTTTTTTATATCAACTGATTGAGTTTGGCTTTACCGCTGATTTTAGTTGATACTCTATTTAACCTTTATAAGTAGGCTATTATGAATCGATTAAGTACAGTTAAAGGCGTGGCAGCCTTATTTTTAATCATATCCACGTTACTTATTACCGGTTGTGGCAATTCACAACACAACGAAGAAGCTTACCTTGAAGGTAAAACGATGGGGACAACTTACCACATCAAGTTTTACGCTGATCAAGTGGACCCTCAAGCAGTACAAGCAGAAATAGATGCGGTTTTAGTTGATATTAACCAGTCTATGTCGACCTATATTGAAGAGTCAGAAATAAACACCTTTAACCGTTTAGGTGCTAATCAAGTAATGCCAATTAGTGATGATTTTAGAGCGGTTATTGCAGAATCTATACGAATTGGTGATTCAACTAAAACACTCGATGTGACTATGGGACCGCTAATCGATTTATGGGGGTTTGGTCCTGATAAAAAACCAACAAAGCGCCCAACGGATGAAGCACTGGCAAATATGGTCAGTAACATTGGTATAGATAAGCTGGTCCTTAATGAGCAAGGGTTAGCTAAAACAGTTGCTGATTTAGAGCTGTCGTTTTCGGCTACCGCAAAAGGCTATGGTATTGATAAAGTTGCTGAGCTATTACAAAGTAAAGGCATTACAGATTACATGGTTGAAATTGGTGGAGAACTGCGTATTGCTGGTACAAAACCAGACAATCAAGCATGGCGAATAGCAATCGAACAACCTGATGCAAATCCGGGCGAGCGCAAAGTACACCGCGTATTAACACCGGGTAATAATGGCATTGCCACCTCAGGCGATTATAGAATATTTTATACTATGGATGGTGAGACCTATACGCACCTTATTGATCCGATGACAGGCATGCCAATTAAGCACGATTTAGTCTCTGTTACTGTTTTACACCCAAGTGCAATGACGGCGGACGGTTTAGCGACTGCTTTAACGGTAATGGGTATGGAAAAGGCACAACGTTATGCGCAGCAGCATGATTTACCTGTGTATTTAATTGCGAAATCGGCACAGGGGTTAGTCACCTATTCGAGCCCTGCGTTTAAGCCTTATTTATAGTCTTTAGGTTTATATCCTTATCATGAGGGTATATAATGCAATAAGCTCAGATATGATGTTTGGGCTCATTTTATTGCTGAACAATAGGGGCTAAGCAATGTCACTTTTTTTTCTAACCTTTGGCTTACTTATTTTAATTGTCGCTGCAATGGCGATAGGCATGATAGTACAAAGAAAATCGATGGCGAGTAGCTGCGGAGGCCTAGGCTCTGTAGGTATTGATAAAGCATGTGATTGCGATGATCCATGTGATAAACGCAAAAAGCGTCTAGCCAAAGAGCAAGTATGGAAAGAAAACCAAATTCTTTAAATAGGGTATCCCTGTTTAAACAAAAAAACCTCTCGTAGCTCACTACGGGAGGTTTTTTATTTATATCGGCATAAATAAATCACCAGCCGATAAAATAATCGTGTTTTTATCTTGAACAGAAAATTCTCTTTGTTATACTCATGCCCGAACTTTCAGTAAGTTTTGAAAGTTCTATTGATGCGGATCAAAACTAGCTTGGCAAAATAGTGCTAATGCGTTGAGACTGTATTTCATGTCACTGTATAAGGCTTTACGGCTGCAACCTTTTTTGTTGCCACGGTGTACACCGAATTTTGTTATTAGTCATTTTAATAGGTTAATGTTTTTGAACTCACTTTCTTTGTTTCATACCAGCGCTTTGCTTACCTTAGGTAAGTCAGTGTTGCATGAGCGCTTTAAAAAAGCGAAAAAGGGCGTGAGTGTGGCTGTAACATTATTAGTTTTTAATGTCGTTATGTTGCTTAGTGGCGCTATTGAGGATGCCTTTAGGCTTGAAGCATTGGTCAGTGATGGCTTTTTTATAGAGCCATTATTACTGACAATTGCCGAATTTTTAGCTCATCCCATCTTATCGTGTCAGTTACTTATTGGCCTTTGTTGGCTATTGTTCCACATGTTTCCAGCGCGTCGTGCTGGAATAATCCTCCGTAAAGCAGCCTTTGCTTTTAGCGAGGCTAAAGTTCAGCAACCAGTGCAAGCTGCGCATGGTTGTCGTGCTCCACCTAGCTTTACAGGTTGTCTGTTTACCCATTAATTTTATGGGTATAGGTTACACCTGTGGTATCTAATTATTTATTCTTGCTGTAAATAACGATTACTTTCATTGTAGCTTAGTGTTTATTACACACTCTCAGCCAACCACACCTCACCCAAGTTAATTTTTATTGCGTTATATTAATGTGTTTAAAAAGCTGGGTTGGTTCTGCTAGGTGTTTATTATTAAGCCAGTGGTCAATACTTCATGCTTGCATTCGCTCTGCATTATTGTAATTCAATCTTAATTAACTTGGGTTTTTATCAAATATCGTTGCTAAATATTTTTGGCAGCTAATAAAAACTCTTTAGGTTTTAGGATAGTCCCTTGTTAATTCGTAACCTTTTTAATATTGCTTTAGCTAGTATGGCGCTGATCTTATCAGGCTGTAATGGCGGGGTACTCGACCCAAAAGGGCAGATAGGTATTGATGAGAAAAATCTGATCATCATCGCCACTGTGCTTATGTTGTTAGTTGTGATCCCCGTTATTGTGATGACTTTATATTTTGCTTGGAAATACAGAGACACACAAAACCATGAAATTTACGCACCAAAATGGGCTCACTCTAATAAGATTGAGGCTGTTGTATGGGCGGTTCCTATTGTTATTGTTGTTATTTTAGGTGTGATCACCTGGCAGTCAACGCAAGAGCTTGACCCCTATAAACCGATAGAAGGTAAAGGTGAACATCTTACTGTTGAAGTGGTGTCACTTAATTGGAAATGGTTATTTATTTACCCTGAACAAGGTATTGCCACGGTGAATGAATTGGTATTTCCAGCCAATGTTCCGGTTGAATACAAAATCACGTCAGAAAGCACCATGAACTCGTTTTTCATCCCTCAGTTAGGTAGTCAAATCTACTCAATGGCGGGCATGGAAACTAAGCTGCATTTAATTGCTAATGAGCCAGGCACGTTTAAAGGCTTTTCGGCTAATTACAGTGGCGCGGGTTTTACTGGTATGAAATTTAATGCCATCGCAACGCCAACAAAAGCTGACTTCAACCAATGGGTTGAACAGGTAAAAACTAACGCTAATAACCTTACTCATGCCAATTATGTTGAGCTTGCAAAATCAAGTGAGAACAACCCAGTTGCTTATTATGGCAAGGTTGATGACGGTTTATTTCATACCATAGTGATGAAATACATGCAGGCGCATGGCGATATGAATAAAAAACATCATGCCATGGGTAAACATCAGCAGATGAGTAATGAGCATCAAGCAATGGGTAATCATTCAATGCCATCATCACACAGCCAGGGCGAGGAATAATCATGTCGTTTTTAGGTAAATTATCTATAGATGCAATTCCGTTTCATGAACCTATTATCATGGTTACCATGGCGGTGATTGCTGTTGTCGGGCTTATTATAGCTGGGCTAGTAACAAAATATAAAAAATGGGGTGTGCTTTGGCGTGACTGGATCACCTCGGTTGATCATAAACGCTTAGGCGTTATGTACATTTTATTAGCACTAATCATGCTGTTTCGTGGTTTTTCTGATGCCATTATGATGCGTGCGCAGTTAGCGCTTGCTACCAGTGGCGCGCCAGGTTATCTGCCGCCAGAGCATTACGACCAAATATTCACCGCTCATGGCGTTATTATGATCATCTTTATGGCGATGCCATTTATGATTGGTTTAATGAATATTGTTGTACCACTGCAAATTGGTGCCCGTGATGTGGCTTTTCCATTTTTAAATAATTTAAGTTTTTGGTTTACCGCTAGTGGTGCCATTTTAATAAATTTATCACTTATATTTGGTGAATTTGCCAAAACAGGCTGGGTTGCTTACCCACCGTTGTCGGAGTTGACCTTTAGCCCTGGGGTGGGGGTCGATTATTATATTTGGGCCTTGCAAATATCGGGGCTCGGTACGCTATTAACCGCTGTTAACTTTCTAGTGACAGTATTTAAAATGCGTGCCCCTGGTATGACTCTGATGAAAATGCCAATTTTCACATGGGCATGTACGTGGGCAAATATCTTAATTGCGGCATCATTTCCAATTTTAACCGCAGTGCTTGCCATGCTAACGCTAGACCGTTATTTAGATTTCCACTTCTTCACTAATGAAGCCGGCGGAAACGCCATGATGTATATCAACCTGTTTTGGGCATGGGGTCACCCAGAGGTATACATTTTAGTATTACCAGCTTTTGGTATCTTCTCTGAAATAGTGTCGACCTTCACTGGTAAACGTTTATTTGGTTATAAATCGATGGTGTATGCAAGCGGTGCCATTTCTATTCTTGGCTTTATTGTGTGGTTACACCACTTCTTTACTATGGGTTCAAGTGCCAATGTAAATGCCTTCTTTGGGGTAATGACCATGGTCATAGCTGTGCCTACTGGGGTTAAGTTATTTAGTTGGTTGTTTACTATTTACCGTGGTCGCTTGCGCATTACTGTGCCCGTACTGTGGACGCTTGGTTTTATGGTTACCTTCAGTATTGGTGGTATGACGGGGGTATTACTAGCAATCCCTGGTGCCGATTATGTATTGCATAACAGCTTATTCTTAATCGCTCATTTTCATAACACCATTATTGGTGGCGCAGTCTTTGGTTACTTAGCTGGTTTTGTTTTTTGGTTCCCCAAAGCAATGGGCTTTAAGCTTGATGAGCGTTGGGGTAAAGCATCATTTTGGTGTTGGTTAATCGGTTTCTTCGTAGCCTTTATGCCATTGTACGTACTCGGCTTTTTAGGCATGACTCGTCGCTTAAATCACTCTAATAATCCTGATTGGAATATCTGGCTTTATATTGCTGCAGTGGGCGCCGTGATTATTATGTTCGGTATTATTTGCCAAGTTATTCAGCTTTATGTGAGCTTTAAAAACCGCGAAGCGCTTGATGATACCACCGGCGATCCTTGGAACGGTCATACCCTTGAATGGTCAACGTCATCACCACCACAATATTATAACTTTGCTGAAATCCCGCATGTTGATGATATTGATACATGGACTGATATGAAAGAAAAAGGCCTAGCTTATCAAGGTAAATCTAGCTATAGCCCAATTCATATGCCAAAAAATACCGCATCGGGTGTGCTTATTGCTGCGAGTTTAACGGCGTTTTGTTTTGCCATGATCTGGCATATTTGGTGGCTAGCAGGGCTTGGTTTTATTGGCGCGATTGCGCTGTTTATTAACCGTGCTTACACCAGCGATGTAGATTACTACGTGCAAAACGATGAAATATTACAAATAGAAGGCGCGCATATTGCCAGTAATACGAAGGAGGTAAGCGCATGAGTACGTTATCTGCAACTCAAGGCTATGTAAATTTAGAGCCTCATAGCGTAAGTCATACGCATGAGCATCACGATACCTCTGGCGATACAATCTTTGGCTTTTGGCTTTATTTAATGACCGATTGCCTTTTATTTGCTTCATTTTTTGCAACCTACGCAGTGCTTTATATGAACACCGCAGGTGGTGTATCGGGCAAAGATATTTTTGAGCTTGATTTTGTTGCCGTAGAAACTGCGGCGCTACTTATTAGTAGTATCACTTTTGGTTTTGCCATGATTGCCGCTCAAGGGCAAAAAAAGGCGCTGACGCTTGGTTGGCTCGCGGTCACTTTTTGTTTAGGCGCGGTGTTTATTGGCATGGAAATTTATGAGTTCCATCATTTAATTGTTCATGGCAATGGCCCACAGCAAAGTGCTTTTTTAACATCGTTTTTCTCATTAGTGGGTTTGCATGGTTTACATGTAACTGCAGGCCTTATCTGGATGAGCATAATGATGATAGAAGTGATCAAGCGCGGTTTAGGTAAACAAACCGTCACGCGCTTAAGTTGCTTAAGCTTATTTTGGCACTTTTTAGATATTGTGTGGATTTGTGTATTTACCGTTGTTTATTTAATGGGAGCAATGTAATGAGTCATAGTGAAACGCATGCTTTAGCGCAAATGCAAAGCCAACATCATGAACAGTCGCATGGCAGTGTTAAAACCTATCTTATTGGTTTTGTTTTGTCAGTGATTTTAACGGCTATTCCATTTTGGATGGTGATGGAGGGCGATTTTTCAAAAGTCACCACGCTTTGGAGTATCGTTACTTTTGCAATCGTGCAAATTTGGGTGCATTTAAAATACTTTTTACACCTTAATTTCACCACCGATGAAGGCAAAGCGAATACCTTTACCTTCTTGTTTAGCGCGTTGATCATCGTCATGGTGGTTGGACTGTCTGTTTGGATCATTTATGAATCAAACGCAATGATGATGTATTAGAGGTTTCAGATGTTTCGTCGTTATTTAGCTGTTACTAAGCCAGGTATTATTATGGGGAATTTGATCAGCGTTGCCGGTGGTTTTTTACTTGCCGCCCGCGGTGATATAGACCCATGGTTAATGTTGGTTACCTTGGTTGGTTTATCGCTTGTTGTTGCATCGGGATGTGCCATAAACAATGTTATAGATAGAGACATTGATGTTGCTATGGCACGTACTCGCTCACGTGTAACTGTAACGGGCGAAATGTCTGCAAAAGCCGCTTTAAGCCATGGCGTGTTATTAGGGCTAATTGGCTTTGGCTTATTAATCGCCTTTACCACGCAAGCGGCGGTATTTTTTGCCGCCTTTGGCTATGTCATTTATGTAGGGGTGTACAGCCTCTACATGAAACGCAACTCTGTTTACGGCACCTTTATTGGTAGTCTATCGGGCGCAGTTCCACCTGTTGTTGGCTATTGCGCCGTTACGGGTGTGTTCGATATGGGTGCATTAATACTGTTGGTGATGTTTAGTTTGTGGCAAATGCCGCACTCATATGCGATTGCTATTTTTCGCTTTAAGGATTACCAAGCCGCTAATATTCCAGTATTGCCCGTGGCGCAAGGTGTTAACAAAGCTAAGCGCCATATTGTGCTTTATATTGCAGTATATGCTTTAGTCGTGATGCTATTGCCAATTAGTGGTTATACCGGTGCTGCCTTTATGGCAGTTGCCTGTATCACCAGTTTTTGGTGGTTACTCATGGCACTTAGAGGGTATCGCTACAACATAGACACCACCCGTTGGGCACGCCAAGTGTTTGCGTTTTCAATTATTAATATTACCGCTTTGAGTATTGCCATGGCGGTAGATTATCAAACAATTGCGCCACAGTTAGTGGCGCTAAACTGATCTTATCTGATCAATGAACCGAGTTAATTCCCAAAGTTAACCAAAGGCTCTGAGCATTGCGAGGAGCCTTTTTTCGTCCTTAAAACAAGGCTAAGTTATTTACTTAAGCTTTCAGCTTCATAAAACATGGGTTTCAATGTGCCACAATTTATAAACTTATAATTGAGCTCACCAGCAGAGGGCACTTCAGTTGAGGTGCGAAACTTTTGTAAACAGGCACCACTTAAATCAACAAACATAATATGATGATAGCTTGGTGGCTGAGTTATTTGGTGAATATAAATACGCTCGTTATTTTTTAGCGTAACCATATCGTACTGTTGCCATTTTGAGGCTGGGCTTAAATCAGTTAGCTCACGAGTAAATAACTGCTCGCTAAGCTCTATTAATTTATCACTGTAAACTAAGCTACCTCCTTGTCTAAAATCTCCAAGATACACATCTGCGGTAATCGCGACTTCTTCGCCTCGCATTAAGCGTTGAATATTAAACGGCTTTGATTTTACTGTAACTAACTCAGCGTCACGTACTAAATCTAAAAATGGAATATCAGATACATCTACCTTGTACATAACATGTACATCATAAGGAAGCTCAAAGCTTGGAATGTTAATCGCGTATACACTTGAACCCTTATTAACTAATACCATGGCATGCTCTGCTTCATACTTGGGGTTTAATGGCGGAAGTTCTGGTGGCTCTTCGGCATTAGCAAGCGAGCTGGTACAAAATATAATGCTGATAAATAAATATACGAAGTAGGGTAGCCGCATAATAACCTCAATTAATTTATAGATATAAAGTGTAGTATACATTTATACATAATTATCTTTAGTTATATTTTAGTAAAGCTTAAACGTGATACACACTAAAGCTTTAGCGTGTATCAGTACATTTAGGGTTAGCTATTATCTAATTGCTTTTTTCACTTCGCGCCAGTCAATAATTTTAAAGTTTTGTGGTTGGAGAGGCATACGATTGTAGCCATCTTGTACTATAAGCATGCCTTCAGGATAACCAGGCACAGCCGTTGCTGTAACGGTTAAACCGTCAGTTTCACCTACGCCATCAATGCCTTTATCTAGGTTTGCAATTACATTAAACTTACCTGCAAAGCTTAGACTAGGCTCTGTGTCATCTGAGATTTTATAAAGCACATAGCTATTATCGCCTTGGCTTGATACTACTAAATAGCGAGCATCATTAGCATGATAAATTTCCATACCTTCAACATCTGCCACCAGTTGCTCATTAACACTTTGTAGCTTTACTGCTTTGTTACCAGCGGTAGGCTCTGCACCGATATACCAAATGCCTGCATCTTCTTCACCTGCAAATAGTTGGCCTAGATTATCATCAGCGCTACAGCCTTCAGGTTGGCTTGGTAGAGTAAACTCTCTAACCAGTTCACCACTTAAATTACTTTGCTCACCGATGAGTTTATATTGCTGAAATAAACCTGATTTATCATTAACAAACACGTAATGGCCAGACTCAGAGGAATACATACACATACCGTAAATCTCAGGTAGGTTAGTGGCTATTTCTGTCACATGGTTTACTTGGTTATCGCCATCTACAGTAAATACGCTAATGCTATTAAGAGTACGGTTACTGGCAGTGATCCACGTATGGGTCTGGTTGTTTATGTCTTGATGTTGGCGCACATCAACATTATTTAAACGCCCAACATTAAGCGATTGTACTTTGCTGCCAGCAAGGTCATAAACCATCAAGCCGCGACGTTTATCAGTGCCTAAAATTAAGCTTTTTTTAGCGTCTTGCTCATTAATCCAAATAGCCGGATCATCTGCTGCATCACCAAACGCAGCAACCGGTGTACTTTGTGCGCTGGCATGAAGGTGAGTCATCGCGACATTGTTTTGTGAAGTCGCTGTTTGCGCTGTGTAGTTAACGTTTGCTTGAATATAGGCGCCTGTTTCATCATCAATTAATATCAGCTGGGCTTGACTGTCATTGATAAAGCTCGCCGCAACAGACTCTATTGTGTGCTCACCTGCCAGTGACCATTGGCTTAGCTTGTCTGTTTGAGCTTGGTAAGCATAAACCACATTACCATCAGTGGCACTGAGCCATAAAGTACCGTCTTGTGATACCGATAGAGCCCCGATTTCACTGTTTAATTCGCCGTAGGGTTGTACCAAAGCCACAGGCTGCTTATTGGCATCAGATTCTGCATCCGCGTTAATGGCCCACACTCCGAGCTCTGCCTCACCCACATACAGGGTTTTTGTGTCGTCATTTACTGCACAACCTGAAGCCTCTGTGACTGCAGAGAACTCACGTACTGCGATATTTTTAGCTTGGTTAGTGGCTAAATCATAAATAACCGTTTCGCTGATCAAGCCGCGAACATCTGGCACAAATGCTGATACAGTTTTGTTATTGCTGTTTTTAAATAAACATACGGCATCGGGCTGGGCTTGAGGTGGACTAATGCGAGTGAGTTCATTTAGCTGCCAAGTTTGGCCATTTTTTATAAGCTTAAAAATAACCACATTATCTTGGTTGTTATCTAGAGTTGCCAATAAAAATTGCTGCGTTGCTATTTTTTTCAGTGAAATTGACTCAAAGTTACCGGCGAGCAGCACACTGTCTTTCTCGTTATCGGCAAGAAATAAGCCTTGGCTTTCGCTCGCTATTAGCCATTGATTATTACCTAGCGATGCAGCTTGTGAGCCTTGCATGTTTTGTTGTGGGCCGAATAATTTGGTTTCAATGTCTGTTTTTTCAATATATGGTTTTGTAACTGCTGCATTATTTTGCGTATCGTTATTACGTGTACAGCCGCTTATAGTAGTCAATAGAAGTGCACTGCCAAGCACAGCTGAAATTGTATTTAGTTTAAAGTTCATTATTTTATCCTTTACTTATCTAGGTGCTTTTCAGTGCTAAAACGTACTTCACCAAGGTGGTTAATCGCGCTCATTGTTAGCGTTTCACCATTGATTGAGATACTTAAAAAACCCGGTGTTGCTTCTGCGTAGCGGGTAAATTCACGTTGTTTTACAAACCGTGCTTCACTGCCACCACCAGAGACAAAGTGAGCCACCTTGCTATTTTTTGGTTGATTGTATTGCAAGTCGTGCTCGTGCCCTGCGATATAAACGTGCACGTTATGGCGTTCTAAAATAGGTTCTAAAATGTCGCGAAGACCTTGGTTGCGACCAAAGCGTTTACCGCTAGAGTAAAGCGGGTGATGGCCAACAACAATTTTCCATTTTGCGTTACTGCCGGCAAGTTGAGTTTCAAGCCATGCCAATTGTGTTTCATAGCTTTGACTTTGAGTTGAGCGGTATTTTTCACGGGTTTTATATTCAGGTTGAATCGGGTTGGTATCTAAAAAAACCATTAACACTTGCTCGTTGTTTTCAAGTGCAAATGTTTTACTGTAGTACCTTGCTGGTAATTGCCAGCGCTGACTTTTTGCTGTGTAGTCAATTTGTGCTTGAGCATTACCAAGGTAATCGTGATTACCCAAAACAACATACCAATCTTCAAATGTGTGAGGGCCGTGGTATATATTCTCAAAGGCTGATTGCCAAAGAGGATCGTTCACACTTGCCACACCATTTGGGTAAAAGTTATCGCCGGTCGAGACAACAAAATCGGCATCGGTTTGGTACATGGCGATTTCTAGCTGATGAGCCACCTCTTTTTGATAAAAGTGGCCGTTGTGTCCCCAATCACCAATAACCATAAAGTTAAGGCTATTAGGTAACGTAGTTAACTTGGCTATTTTTTGTTGTTGATATAGCGCATCTTTATAAATAACGGGTTCGCCAGCACTAAGCGCTGATGAGCACAGTAGCGCGGCCATTATGAAAGACAATTTAAACATGTTTTAACTCCAAAAAAGCACGCGATGGCTTGCCAATACGTGCTTAAAATGACAATACGTGTGATTAGAATGCGTAACGTAGCATTACTTGAATCACTGGACCTGCTTCTTCAGACTCAAGCTCGTACTCATCAAAGTTACGATTATTTTGATCATCAAGAGAGTCAAACTTGTTGAAAACTTCATCTTTACTGGCATCAAGTAGGTTTGAACCAACTAGGCGAAGCGTTACATTTTCCCAGCGTTTTTCTACGAATAACTCTAAATCAGCACCATAAGAGGTTGTCACTTCTTCACCCACAAAGCGTCCGTATGCATCACCTTGATTACGGTACGTTGCACCAAATGATGCGCCAAGTGTTGGTAAATCTTGGATAAAGCCTACGTTATAAACATAATCAGATTGGTCATTAAATTTACGCTTACCAAAGCTGTCTTCAACTTCACTGTCGAGCCAAGAGTAATTTAAGAAGATACCAGTGTTAGGCATGTTCAAGGCGCTTAGTGGGGTTGATAAATCAAACTCAATACCTTGAACCGTGCCATCGCCGGTATTTTGTGGTTGCAGCACAAATGTGCCTTCGCCTTCTGAGCCTTCAACACCGATACTGGCAATTTCAATAAGGTCGCTAACGTCACGGTAAAATACGTTTACACCAACAACACCACTTTTACCTAAACGGTATTCGTAACCCAAATCGATACCCCAAGATGATTCTGGCTTAAGGTTTGAGTTACCTAAAAAGTCATTATCGGCGAGCTCTTTTTCAAGTAAGGCGGGTGTCATGTAGTCAAAGTCAGGGCGGCGTAAGCTGCGAGCAACAGAGGCACTGACTCGGCCGTTATCGCTGATGCTATAACGAAAGTGAGCCGACGGTAAGAAAAAGTCATAATCATTCTCGGCAGTAACGCCTTCATTGGTATCAGTAATACTTGAATCAGTTGACTCCCAGCGCACACCCATCTCCCACGAGAACACATCGGCTTCGTGTTTGATTAGCGCAAATAAATCAAAACGGTCTTCTTCTAGGGTATTAACGCCACCAGCCACTGATTCAAAGGCGTTGTCAAAACCGGCAAGGGTCAGTGGATTCTCTGTAAATTGATCCCAATTGGTAAAGTCTTTTTCAAGCTCATCTTCAGCGACAAAAATAGCGGTATCGCGCTCTTTGCCTTGTATAAAAGCACCAAATTGAATTTCTTTTGAATCACCTACTAGTAAGCTGTGCTGCCATTGTAATGACCATTCTTTATCATCGATATCAACGGTTTCTTCTGCTTCTTCAAATACCATAGGAAGTTCTGAGGTATCAAGCTCAACTTCTTGTTCGTAAACAGACTCTTCAAAGCTGGCGTAACCCACTTTAAATTTACTGGTGCCGCCGAGCAGAGGTAATTCATAGCCAGAGTTAATGTTGTAGTTGGTTTGATTAATAAACGAAACGTTTGCGTTATCTGAGAGTAAATTACCCCCTTCAACAACAGAGCCTGACGTTGCCGTTGGGTTGTCGTATTCAAAAGAGCGTTCGTCTTCAGTACGGTCGGTATCAACCCACATAGCACTAATGTCAAACTTACCGCCATTATCAAATACCTTCTCAAAGCTGGCATTTAAAGAGGTATCATCGCCATCACGGGTATCAGATTGATCTTCACGGTTATCAAAATCGTCTGTTGCGTAATTCGGGTTATTTTCAGGGCTATCGCCATAACGTCTGCTTGATTTTTGTTTTGGGTTATAACGACCTTGTAAATTAGCGCCTAACAGTAAACGCCCACCTGCAAACTCAGTGCCGTAAACGCCCGCAAGGCTCTCTTTTATTTCGCCATCATCATAACGTAAGCCACCAGCGCGAATATAACCGCCGTCTAAGCTATAGCCATCGCGTAGTACAATATTAAGCGTACCTGCTATGGCATCGGCAGAGCGGTTGGCACTAGATGAGCGAATAATTTCTACACGCTCAATTAATTCTGCAGGAATACGGTCAACAAAGAATGAACGGTCAGCACCTGCGCCCGGAACTTCCTCGCCATTAATAAGTACTTTTGTGTAAGCAGGGCTTAAACCGCGCATACGTGCGCCGTCTGATTCCAGTACATCAGATAAAAAAGTAACACTAGGAACACGCTTTAATGCATCACCTGCGGTGAGTGGTTCAAAACGCTGAAAGTATTCTTGTGAGTATTCAAGCGTGGGCGCTAGTTCTTGCGAGCGGTTGCGATAACCAATCTCGCCATATACCACAAGTTCTTCAGAAACCTTTACTTTAGGTTCTCTTGGTGATGTTTGTTCTTGTGCATTCACGCTAACACTAAATTGGCTTAGTGCTAACGCCGCCACAACAGCATTTAACTTAAATTGTTTCATTGATTTGCTCCGGTTGTCCTTGGTTTGGTGAGCAAACTAAAAAAAGTTAATGACGCTAATGTGACAGTTTTACCGTTAATTCCTGACAAAACGCCAACTTAGTGCTTTTTAAACAGACATTTGAGCTGTTTAAACACGGCTCCAGCGCACTAAAGATAGTTATTACTAGGTTAAATACCTATAAATTTTAATCTCAATGTCATATCAATGAGCCAATATGACCCTGACGAACACAGCATGACTAAGCTAGCATGCAGACCAACATAGACTAAAGAAGCCACCCTAATGCGATATAACCCATTTACCAACCATGCAAAATTAACCAACACCATCATTTTATTGTTAGTTATGGCTGTAGCAATATGTACTTATTTTGGCGAACTTAAGCAATGGCAAGACATTGCGTGGCTCGATATTGTCGGTGAGGGCGGGATTGTGTTGATGACTCTCAGCTGGATAGTTGCATTACTTATTTCACGTCCGCCAGGCAAAGTAACCACCTTATTGGTGCTAGGTTTGGGTTTGTTTATGTTCTCCGCCACGCTCGATTTACTCGATGAGTGGTTAAAACAACCACCACAATTATGGCTCACTTGGTTTGAATCACTGCCAGCGCCGTTTGGTATGTCGCTTACCAGTGTTGGGCTTTATTATTGGCATCAAGAACAATTTGTTTTAAATCGTCAATTGCGTCGTCGAGAAGCGCATCTACGAGAGCATGAAAAAGTCTGTCCTGTAACAGGGTTATACCGAGTTAACTACTTACATTCACTGATGCAGCAACGCCAAACAGAGCAGCAATCCGCCACTTTAGGTGTTATTGATATTCGTGATTTTGCAAAGTTTAATGCGCAGTTTGGTTTTAGTGAAGGCGATAGGTTACTACGAGAAATTAGTGATTTATTAGTAATGAATTGCCGATTAAACGATGTGCTATGTCGCTATGCCGGTGATTGCTTTATTGTACTTATGCCGAATACCAGCCAAAGCCAAGCCAAAGAGCTATTAGCGCAAATGAAAGCGGCGCTTAATCACTGTGCGTTTAAAGTCGCAAAAAGCAAAGGTGCACAGTTTCAGCATATTTTAACCGCCACCATGGCAATGGATTTAGAGCAAGATCCAGTGCAGCAAACCAGCCAGCTACATCAACAATTACAACAACAGAAGGCGCTTGTAGGTGCAGCAGTATATTAGCTTAGACGATAAATACCTCAGCGCCGAGGGGATTATCACTGCGCTGGTGGAGCTTGCTCAAGGACGAGGGATCCCGCTGCATAAATTGCTGCGTGGTACGGGTATTTTTGAGCAAGATTTATATGACCTATCACAGCGTTTTAGTTTATCGCAGTTATTGGCTTTAATTAGCCAGTTTAAAACCTTAATGAAGAGTAACGACAGTGGTTTTTTACTGGGTCATCAATTGGTTAATGATGTTAGCCCTGCGGTGCAAAGTGTGCGTTTAAGCCCAAGTTTAGGTATGGCTTTGAAGCAATTACAACAAATTCGCACTGTTATTGCGCCTTTATTTTTTACCCGTAAGCATATTTTTCAAGATGATTTTTATCTGTACTTGCAACCGAGTATCGGTATGGACGAGTCATTAAAAAATTATTGTTTTGAAATATATAGTGCCGCGTTAATTAGCTTACTTAAAAGAGTGAGTGTTCACTACCCACAGTGTTATTTTGATTTTACCTGTAAGCGCCCGCGGCATATTCAAGAGTATGAGCAGCACTTAGGCTTACGGGTTCGGTTTGAACAACCCTACACCCGTTGGCACTTTAATAAACAATTACTTAAGTGCTCAAACCCAGAGTCAAGCCCATTGCGGTGGCAGCAGTGCATAGCGCAAAGTCAATTGCCTAAAAATGTATCTTTGTCTTTTGTTGAGGCGGTTTGCCTATCCATTTACCACAATACAAACAATAATCTCGTTAGTACTGCAGAGCAATTTGCTATGAGCTCGGCGACTTTTAAGCGCAAACTGAAACAGCATGGTTTTAGTTATTCACAATTACAAGATGAACAAAACAAACTTAAAGCGCTTTATTTACTGGGGGTGTGTCAGCAAGGCAATGAAGAAGTCGCGATGCGTTTAGCATTTTATGATATTCCTAATTTTCGCCGTGCATTTAAGCGTTGGACAGGTATTACGCCGAGTCAGTTAAAAGTATAATTAAAAACTGGCAGCTTGCTCTATAACAATGCCATGACGTTTTGCTAGGCGCTGATGATCTCTGTCATAGCCTCCACCAATCACAGTGGCCACTGGGGTGTTATTTGCAAGGCAACGCTTAAGCACTATGTGGTCGCGCTTTTCTATTCCTTGCCAACTAATATCCAGTTTACCTAAGCCATCCTCTTGCCAAATATCAACCCCAGCATCATATAAAACCAGATCTGGGTTAAGCTCGTGTAATAAAAATTGCAGCGTATCGTCAACAATACCTAAGTATTCAGCGTCTTGCATATTATTGGCTAAACCAATATCTAAATCGCTAGGGGACTTTCTAAATGGGAAGTTTTTCTCACAATGTATTGAACAGGTAAACGCATAAGGTTGATGAGCCAGCATGGCTGCGGTGCCATCACCTTGGTGAACATCTAAATCAAAAATCAGTACGTTGGTCACTTCACGATTTTGAATTAACGTTTGTGCGGTAAAAGCTAAATCGTTCACCATGCAAAAACCCGAACCAAAATCACTATGGGCATGGTGAGTGCCGCCCGCTAAATGGCACGCAAGCCCATTTTTAAGTGCTAAACGCGCGGTTTGCAGTGTCCCTAATGGTGCGGTAAATGTGCGGTTCATTAGTGCTTGTGACCAGGGTAAGCCTATACGGCGCATGGCTTTTTCATCTAGGCGGTTATGCCATAAATCGTGAATATAGTTTTCACAGTGCACTATTTCTAACTCTTCAACACTACCATGTGGTGGCTCTATGATATTGCTGCCAGCAAGCCCAAGGGTTTTAACATGCTGGTGTAGCTGTGCAAATTTACTCATTACAAAGCGGTGTTTGGGATCAAAACTAAACGAGTAATTAGGATGATAAACTAAAGGTAGACTGGGATTTAAACTCATATCTGCGTCGTTTAATTATTTTTGGTTATGGTAATCAACTTCACGCAGTGCGTCTATTTATGTTTGGTAAATAAGCGTTTCAAGCTCACGGTGTAATAATGTTTCATCAGCAAGGTTTAGTTCAACCAAGCGCTTTAAATGCGTAATGCTGTCTATATCAATGTTATGACATTTAAGACCAATATGATTTTCTTCTATATGACGAATAACCACCGGCATTTTTATTTCAATATCGCTTTGTGGCAAGGTAAAACGTAATATTGCTTCGTCATTTTTGTTGCCTGTAAAGGCATCGCTTTTAGTAATAAGTGCACCATGTAAAGAAATATCTAATAGGGTACATGCATACTGGGAGCTAGCCGTTTCCAATTGCGCTGCTGTAGAGAACATAATACGAGAAAATTGCCGACGGTTTTGCATAATAATCTTATAAAGTTGTTATTTATAATAAGCATAGCTGGTAATGCTCAACACGCCAATTTGCTCAAAGATAAAAATAGCTCGCATAAAAAAGCCCCGCATAAAATGCAGGGCTTTTAACTTATTCACTGTGGCTGTTAGCCAATTTTTTTGTACTTAATACGCTTGGGCTGTGCAGCTTCTGCGCCAAGGGTCTTTTTAAGCCACTCTTCGTACTCAGTGTAGTTACCATCAAAGAAGTTAATTTGGCCTTCGTCACGGTAATCTAAAATGTGTGTAGCAATACGGTCAAGGAACCAACGGTCATGCGAGATACACATGACACAACCAGGGAATTCTAAAATAGCATTCTCAAGGGCACGTAATGTTTCAACGTCCAAGTCATTGGTTGGCTCATCCAGTAGTACTACGTTGCCGCCTGCTTTTAACAGCTTAGCTAGGTGTAAACGGTTGCGCTCACCACCTGAAAGGTCTTTAACAAACTTTTGTTGATCGTTACCTTTAAAGTTAAAACGGCTAACATAAGCACGGCTTGGGAACTCAAAGTTACCAATTTTTAGTACATCTTGGCCATCAGAGATTTCTTGGAATACCGTTTTGCTTTCGTCCATGTTGCCACGGAACTGATCAACAGTTGCCAGTTCTACTGTTTCACCAATGCTGATATTACCGCTATCTGGCTGCTCTTCACCGCTTAGCATTTTAAATAGCGTTGATTTACCTGCACCATTGGCACCAATAATACCCACAATAGCGCCTTTAGGCATGCTGAAGCTTAAATCATCAATTAAAACACGGTCGCCAAAGCTTTTACGTAAGTTATTTACTTCTAATACTTGGTCACCTAAACGTGGGCCAGGTGGAATAAACAATTCGTTGGTTTCGTTACGTTTTTGGTAATCAGACTGTTGTAGCTCGCTAAACTGTGCCATACGCGCTTTTGATTTAGCTTGACGACCTTTAGGATTTGAACGCACCCATTCAAGTTCTTGAGCAATTGATTTTTGACGTGCTTTTTCAGATTTTTGCTCTTGCTGTAAGCGGGCATCTTTTTGCTCAAGCCAAGACGAGTAGTTACCTTCCCACGGAATACCTTCACCACGGTCAAGCTCTAAAATCCAGCCAGCAACATTATCAAGGAAGTAACGGTCATGCGTTACTGCCACAACGGTGCCTTCGTAGTCATGTAAGAAGCGCTCTAACCAGGCAACCGACTCAGCATCTAAGTGGTTAGTTGGCTCATCGAGAATAAGCATGTCTGGCTTTTCAAGTAACAAACGACAAATAGCAACACGACGACGCTCACCACCCGATAGGTGCTCAATTTTAGCATCCCACTCAGGTAAACGCAGTGCATCGGCAGCACGCTCTAATACGTTATCGATATTATGACCATCATGCGCTTGAATAATCGCTTCTAATTCACCTTGCTCTTTTGCCAGTGCGTCAAAGTCAGCGCCTTCCATTGCGTATTCGTTATACACTTCGTCAAGGCGGTTAAGGGCATGTTTTACTTCACCTACAGCTTCTTCAACAATTTCACGAACTGTTTTGCTTTCGTCCAAAACAGGCTCTTGCGGTAAGTAACCAATTTTAGTGCCTGGTTGAGGGCGAGCTTCACCTTCAAAATCTTCATCAACACCTGCCATAATGCGTAGTAATGATGATTTACCAGAACCATTTAGACCTAGCACACCAATTTTTGCGCCTGGGAAAAAATGCAACGAAATATCTTTTAAGATAGTGCGTTTTGGTGGCACAACCTTAGATACTCGACTCATCGAGAATATAAACTTATCAGGTAAAACCATAGAAGAAGCCTTCAATAATAATAAAAATTTCAATGCTGTATTGTAGTGGCTCACAGGTGAAACAGTCAACGAATGGGGCTGTTTTAAAGTACATATTCAATTTGTACAAACCGCGTGAATAAATTTCATTTAGACATCTATACATCTAGAGGTTGATATTTTTCACATTCTGTTCATAATGAGAGCGTATTAATTCTCGGTTTTTATGAGCAGGAGCTTTAAGAATGCCAATTACAGTAGAAGACGAATTGCCAGCTATTGCACGTTTACGTCATGAAAACGTGTTTGTAATGCCAAAAACACGTGCAAAAACGCAAGAAATACGCCCTATGCGTTTGGCTATTCTTAATCTTATGCCTAATAAAGTAGAAACCGAAGTACAGTTTATTCGCTTGTTGGCTAATTCTCCGCTGCAAGTAAATGTAGAGCTACTGCGCCTAGACACGCACCGTAGCAGTAGTAACTCAGAGCAACACTTAGATACCTTTTATCGTTATTTCTCAGAAGTGAAAGACAACAACTATGATGCACTATTAATTACCGGTGCGCCGCTCGCACATTTAGAGTATGAAGAGGTGGCGTATTGGGAAGAATTCAAAGTGATTATTGATTGGGCCGAGCAGCATGTAACCTCTACCTTGTTTTCTTGCTGGGCTGCCCACGCGGCTTTATATCACCGTTATAATTTAAAGCGCGATTTAAAAGAAAATAAACTGTGTGGGGTGTTTACCCATCAATGCTACTTTGCCCATGGTGCACTTACCCGCGGCTTTGACGATACCTTTTTAGTGCCGCACTCACGCTATGGCCACATAGATATAAATAAAATAAACGCCTGTGAAGAGCTGGTGGTATTAGCGGGCTCTGAACGAGTCGGGGCTTATTTACTTAAAAATAAATCGGGCAGCCAAGTGTTTATTACCGGCCACCCAGAATACGATGCCGACAGTTTAAAAGCCGAATATGAGCGCGATTTACAAAAAAGCCCTGATGCGCCAAAGCCCGAAAACTATTTTCCTGATGACGATGCCAGCAAGCAACCATCTAAAACATGGCAAAGCCACGCGTTTTTGCTGTTTTCAAACTGGTTAAATTATTACGTTTACCAAACCACACCCTATGATATTAACTTAGTTAGCCAAGACGTAAGGACTAACAACTATGCCGAATAATCCTCAAAACAATAAGCATCAAGAGCTGAGCGCTGCGCTCAAACAGCGCATTTTAATTTTAGATGGTGCAATGGGAACCATGATCCAAGCGCATAAGCTTGAAGAGCAAGACTACCGTGGTGAACGTTTTAAAGATTGGCACGTGCTTATTAAAGGCAACAACGATTTATTAAGCCTAACCAAGCCAGAAATTATTACTGATATACACCGCAGCTTTTTAGCCGCTGGTGCCGATATTATCGAAACTAACACCTTTAACTCTACCACCATTTCGATGGAAGATTACGACATGGCGAGCATAAGCCGTGAAGTCAATTTAGAGTCGGCTAAGTTAGCCCGCGCTTCATGTGATGAATTTAGCGCCAAAACCCCAGAAAAACCGCGCTATGTAGCCGGTGTGTTAGGGCCAACGTCTAAAACCTGTTCGTTATCGCCGGATGTAAACGACCCCGGCTATCGTAATATCACCTTTGATAAGTTAGTGACTGCGTATGTTGAGTCAACCCTTGCGCTTATGGAGGGCGGTGTAGATATTATTTTAATCGAAACCATATTCGACACGCTTAATGCAAAAGCCGCCTCGTTCGCAGTAGAAGAAGCGTTTGAACAAGCAGGGCGCACATTGCCAGTGATGATTTCAGGTACTATTACCGATGCCTCAGGCCGTACGCTTTCAGGGCAAACAACCGAAGCATTTTATAACTCTATTCGCCATATTAAGCCGCTTTCAATCGGCTTAAATTGCGCCCTTGGGCCAGATTTACTGCGCCAATACGTTGAAGAGCTATCGCGTGTGTGCGAAACCTTTGTCTCTGTTCACCCTAACGCGGGCTTACCTAATGAGTTTGGAGAATACGACTTAGAAGCAGACGACATGGCAAAAGAGATCATAGATTGGGGTAAATCGGGCTTTATTAATATTGTTGGCGGTTGCTGCGGCACTACGCCTGCGCACATTCGTGCCTTTGCCAAAGGGCTTGAAGGCACAGCACCACGAAAATTACCTGAGCTTGAAGTGCGTATGCGTTTATCAGGCCTAGAAGCCTGTAACTTAAATTAAGGAGCCGCCAATGACCCAACAAATTGCAGTATTTACCAATGTCGGCGAGCGTACTAACGTAACTGGCTCGGCGATGTTTAAACGTTTGATCATGGAAGAAGACTACGAGACCGCCCTTAATGTGGCCCGCGAACAAGTAGAAAATGGCGCACAGGTTATTGATATCAACATGGACGAAGCCATGCTGGACTCAAAAGCGGCCATGGTTAAGTTTTTAAACTTAATTGCCTCAGAGCCTGATATTTCTAAAGTACCTATAATGGTCGACTCCTCTAAATGGGAAGTAATAGAAGAAGGCCTAAAGTGTATTCAAGGCAAGGCCATTGTTAATTCCATTTCACTAAAAGAGGGTGAAGAGCCGTTTATTCGCCAAGCTAAAATTATAAAACGCTTTGGCGCCGCCGCTGTTGTGATGGCATTTGATACCGACGGCCAAGCCGATACTGCAGATAGAAAATACGAAATATGCGAACGTAGTTACAGAATATTAGTCGACGAAATTGGCTTTCCGCCAGAAGACATTATATTCGATCCCAATATATTTGCCGTTGCCACCGGCATAGAAGAGCACGACAACTACGCCGTAGAATTTATTGAAGGCACCCGCCGTATTAAGCAAAACTTACCGCACTGTAAAGTGTCGGGTGGGGTATCAAACGTATCGTTTTCGTTTAGAGGTAATAACCCAGTACGTGAAGCGATTCACTCGGTGTTTTTATACCATGCTATAAAAGCGGGTATGGATATGGGCATAGTAAACGCAGGGCAGCTTGCGGTTTACGACGACATCCCCGAGGAACTTCGTAAAGCCGTAGAAGATGTAATTCTTAACACCGACTCAGGTGCGGGCGAGCGCCTTGTTGAACTTGCGCCTAAATATTCAGGCATGGCACAAGCTGAGCGGGTAGAAGATTTAGAATGGCGCACTTGGCCTGTAGAGAAGCGCTTGGAGCATGCCCTTGTAAAAGGCATAACCACCTTTATAGATGAAGATACAGAAGAGTGCCGTGCTGGCGCCGATAAACCTATTCACGTCATTGAAGGGCCACTCATGGATGGCATGAACGTGGTTGGGGATTTATTTGGTGCCGGTAAAATGTTTTTACCCCAAGTGGTTAAATCGGCTCGTGTGATGAAGCGAGCCGTAGCCTACCTTGACCCATTCATTGAAGCCGAAAAAGAAGAAGGCGCCACCAACGGTAAAATTGTTATGGCTACCGTAAAAGGTGACGTGCATGACATAGGTAAAAACATCGTAGGCGTAGTACTACAATGTAATAACTACGAAGTAATCGACCTTGGGGTAATGGTACCAGCAGATAAAATACTGCAAACCGCCATTGACGAAAAAGCCGATATTATAGGCCTTTCAGGTTTAATTACCCCATCGCTTGATGAAATGGTACACGTAGCCAAAGAAATGAAACGCCGAGGCTTTGAGCTACCGCTCATGATTGGTGGGGCAACCACCTCAAAAGCGCATACCGCAGTAAAAATAGAGCCGCAGTACGACAAAGGCGTGGTGTATGTAAATAACGCCAGCCGCGCTGTGGGTGTAGTGTCTAACTTACTTTCTAAAGAGCATAAAGCAGAATTTTTAGCTAAAACCACCGCCGAGTACGACAAAGTACGCGAACAACAAGCACGCAAAAAGCCGCGCTCAAAACCAGTTACCATACAGCGCGCCCGCGATAATGCTGCAAAGCTCGATTGGGATAACTACACACCACCCGTGCCGAAAAAGCTGGGCGTGACCGAGTTTAAAAATGTATCAATCGCGACTCTACGCAAATACATAGACTGGACGCCGTACTTTATGACCTGGTCAATCGCCGGTAAATATCCGCGCATAATGACCGACGAAGTAGTGGGTGAACAAGCACAAAGCTTGTTTAAAGACGCCAACGACATGCTCGATGAGCTTGAAAAGTCAGGCACTTTGCAGCCATTGGGTGTAATTGGTTTATTCCCTGCAAACCGTGTGGGCGATGATATAGAAATTTACACCGACGAAACGCGAAAAGAGCTATTAACTACCTCATGCCATTTACGTCAGCAAACCGAAAAAACCGACTTTGCTAACTACTGCCTAGCCGATTACATTGCGCCAAAAGGCACACCCGATTACTTTGGTGCGTTTGCGGTAACAGGCGGTTTAGAAGAGGACGACCTCGCCAATGCGTTCGATGCCAAGCAAGACGACTATAATAAAATAATGGTAAAAGCCGTAGCCGACAGACTCGCTGAGGCGTTTGCCGAATACTTGCACGAACAAGTGCGTAAAGAGTATTGGGGTTATGCACCGGATGAAAACCTGGGTAACGATGAGCTAATCCGCGAAAACTACCAAGGTATTCGCCCAGCACCGGGTTACCCAGCGTGCCCAGAGCACACTGAGAAAAAGAAAATTTGGCAGTTACTCGATACTGAAAAACGCATTGGTATGCAGCTCACCAGCTCGTACGCCATGTGGCCAGGTGCTGCGGTGTCGGGTTGGTACTTTTCACACCCACAAGCAAAATACTACGCCGTAGCGGCAGTACAACGTGACCAAGTGGAAGACTACGCCAAGCGAACAAATATGACGCTCGCAGAAGCCGAAAGGTGGTTATCGCCTAACTTGGGGTATGAGCCGGAGTAAAGCGAAGTGGTTAAATAGCGAAGCGGTCAGCTATCAGTTAAAACAAAAACGAGCCAAGTTAGGCTCGTTTTTTATTTTTGTATCTTTTTATCGCAATAAATATCGATAACTCAATTGTTTACATAATAGGCATTAGATGTGACTATTGAATGAATTGAACGTGTAGTCTAGGTATTAATTTTTTGGACTAAGCATAAAGAATACTAAGTTTTAGTTACTCTAATTAAGGAATTATAATGCAGACAATTACGGAAGATCAGCTATCTCTTGAATATTACGGTGCAGCAGTTGAAAAAGGGCAGCTAAAAGCGAAAGATGTTGCTCGCTATATTTTAGCACTAGATGAATTTATGAACGTGATTACAACAGAAGCTTATGGTAAAGATGCATCGCTATGTATGGATGTCTCAGGTTTTAGAGGGCAATCATTTGATATTGATTTTTTACTACAGGTGGTAGGTTTATCCTCTGGAGCATTATTTTGTACTAGCTCCCCCAAAGACCTTATTACTCTGGCTACTGACTCAATTAAATTATGTATTCATTTAGCTGGCAATCAACCGAAGCAGTGCACACCAGATAGTAATGCGAATACAGTTAATATCGAAAACTCTAATGGTCATACTCAGGTATTTCATATTCAAACGCTAAACGTTCTTTCTGATCCAAAAGCTGCTAATTCGTTAGATACATTTATTAGGGAGCCTTTGGTTAAAGGATTAAGCGAAGTAAAGTTAAAATCTTCAAAGTTTGATATCCAAACTAAAGCTTCGGCTAATGATGCTGAATTTTTTAAACCTCTTGATTTCGATTTACCAATTTCAAAAAATACAATTACTACAGGTTTAACGATTGAATCTCCATCCTTTAAAGATGGAAATAAGTGGAAATTATTTGATGGACAGTCCAGTTTTTATGCAGAAATTACTGATAGAGAGTTTATTGATACTGTTGATAAGGGAGAGAGGTTTGGAAAAGGGGATCTATTAATAGTTGAAATGGAAATAATTCAGACTAAAACACCGCAAGGTTTGAAGATCGAAAAACTTATTACGAAAGTTACCGATCATAAAGAAGCGCCTCAACAGAAAGGTATGTTTTAAGATTTTAGGTCAAAGTATTAGCACATAACGAAAGTCAAAATTGAAGGTTTTTTAATGAAGTATCTAAATTACATATTGCTTTGCCTATCCCTATTTTTCACATCGAACACATTTGCGCTTGAGCAAAAGTATCACGAGAGTGTTTTACCTGTTATTACTGCTTTTAAAATGCATGATAAAACTGCGATTGCTGCGCATATTCGCTACCCTCTAAAAAGGCAATATCCATTGCCCGACATTAAAAATGAAGTTGAGTTTATTACCCGCTTTGATGAAGTGTTTGACGAAGAACTTGTTGGCGTTATTGCCAGTTCAAATATTGATACTGATTGGGATAAAGTGGGTTGGCGCGGCATTATGCTCAATAACGGCATAGTGTGGGTAGACAAAGACGGCAAAATTATTTCTGTGAATACACAAAATGCCACTGAGCAAGTGCGTGTTGAAAAGCTAATTTCTCAAGATAAACAATCACTCCATTCAAGTATTAAAACCTTTCAAAAACCAATACTCGATTGGGACACAGCAAAATACCGAGTTCGTGTTGATGATTTAGGCGATGGAAACTTCCGTTATGCGTCGTGGAGCATTGATAAAAGCCCAAGCGATAAGCCTGATATCGTTTTAATTAATGGTGATATTACCTTTGAAGGTAGTGGCGGCAATCATCACTATACGTTTAAAAACGGACGTTACAGTTACGTATTGCAAGTAACTGTAATTGGTTGTGATACCTCACCACCAGGTTGGCTTGAAGTATATAAAGACGATAAGTTGTTATTGTCTGACGCTGTGATAAGTGCAGTTAATAAAGCTAATTAAGTTTCTAGTGAAGAGCGGCTATTTTTAACTTACTGTGAAACGTAAACTGCGATCGAGAGAGGGAACTAGCTATGAAAACAATCGGCATGCTCGGAGGTATGAGTTGGGAGTCAACAGCCAGCTATTACAAAGTTTTAAACGAAGGCGTTAAAAACTCATTGGGTGGACTACATAGTGCCAAAATTTGTATGGTGAGCGTCGATTTTGCAAAAATTGAAGCGCTACAGCATCAAGGTGATTGGCAACAAACAGCTAAGTTACTCACCAAGGCAGCTAAATCTGTAGAGGCTGGTGGTGCCGAGTTTTTACTTATTTGTACCAACACTATGCATAAAGTGGCCGATGAGATTGCCAGTAATATTACTATTCCTATTTTGCATATTGCCGATGCCACCGCTGAGCAACTAAAGCACGATAACATTACGCGAGTAGGGTTGTTGGGAACGCAATTTACAATGGAGCAAAACTTTTACAAAGAGCGTTTAACTAATAAGCATAACATTGAGGTATTAATACCTGAGCCTAATGAGCGAAAGCGAGTGCACGAGGTTATTTATTCGCAGTTATGCCAAGGGATTATTGATGACGATTCGCGAGCTGATTATATACGCATTATAGAGCGATTATTTGCACAAGGCGCGCAGGCCATCATTTTAGGCTGTACTGAAATCGCCTTGTTGGTAAAGTCACAACATACGCAGGTTCCGCTTTACGACACCACCAAAATACATGCCGAGGCAGCAGTGAAGTTAGCACTGGCAAAATAGTTAAGCTTGAGATAACAAAAAAACCGCCAATTGGCGGTTTTTTATTAGCAAGTAAAGCTGTTAACACGCTTATATTAATGACCTTTCTCAAAGTCATTTACTTCGCGCTCGGCTTAACTTCCTTTAACCTATACATCTGAAGCTTTAATTATTGTATTTTATATAGGCTTGTTTATCATATGAGGTCTATTTACAAAGGCATGTGAATATTTAAGCTTATAGGGAATCATGTAGCAACCCTCCACAAAATGTTCACGGCCTATTTTTAAGGCTTCTTGTTTATGTCATTTTTAACGACACTTAAAAAGTTTGGTAATCATATTGGTGCTTACAAAGTGCACTTGTGCCCTGAGGTGAAAGGCCAAGTTAGTGAAAAGGGCAAGCCTTTATCTAATGTGAGAATAGACAGAGTATTAAATTTTTCTGATGGCAAATGTGCTGAAGATTTCACTTACACCGATAAGAACGGAAGTTTCTTACTACCTGAAATTAATATCCGTTCTAATCAACCAGCAGTCCCACTTGCTGAGATTTTTACTTCTCAAGCTATTTATTTATCCTACAATCATGAAGAATATTGCCTTTGGGGTTCCAGATTGTCAGGCGCTAAATACCGAGAGGAATATGCAAAAAAATTAAGGCAATTAATAGCCGATACCACTGATGAAAAGGTTCTTTTTAAATTTGAGAATAAAAAAACTGAAGGCTATAAATTTGAAGCTTTAAGTATCTGTCGTTGGTCTGATGATTTTGAAGTAGTGGAAAAAAATGCTTATTTTGACCTTTCAGAAATTGAAACGGATGAAAATTAATAAAACAAAACCTAAATTATAAGGAAATATTGATGAATGTTTTAAGCCCTGCAATAGCTGCTAACTTTGCTGCTATCTCATACGAAAGCCTTGATAAAAGAGGCTTAAGAGCTAATCCATATTTTGAAAGGATTAGCTCTTTATTTTCATTCGAATCAGAATCTATAAAAGGTGTAAGTGGTTCTATTCTTGAGCGAGTTTTTAATCACTCGACCAATTTTGGCTGTATTGCAAAAGGTAAGAAGGGTGCATATGAAGATGATTATGTTTTAGCTTTACGTGGCACGGCAAAAATACGTGATGTTGTTACTGACTTACATTGTGGTTTAAGTACTTGTAGTAATAATCAACCTGTACATGCAGGCTTCAACCATACATTTAACTCTTTCAAAAATCAGTTAGAGCTGTATTTTAAACAAAGCACTAAGAAAAAATTAAACATTCATGTTGTAGGTCATAGTTTAGGTGGTGCTTTAGCAAACTTAGCTGCTAACTGGTTAAAGCAACGTTTTGGAGCGAATGTAAAATTATATACTTTTGGTGCGCCGCGAGTTGGTTATAATAGTTTTGCAGTAAAAACTGAGTCCGCAACAGATAATAGCATTTATCGTTGTGTACATGCAGCCGACCCAGTTCCTTTAGTGCCTGTGTGGCCATTTATGCATACGGAGCAAGAATATATTTTACACGGTGCTGCCACTATTACTCCAAAAGCACATAGTATGACTAAGGATACGCCAGGATATTTGCATACAGCTAGCAACTTCAAAAGTTATTCTGCTATTAACAAGGGAATGGAAAAACGAATTCAAGAAGAGGTAAGGCTTGATTATGATAGACGACTCGAATGTAGCCGCACCTCTAAATGGGCTCGGAAAATTGGTGCAGCTTTAATTACTCATTTACGTGAGACTGGTAAATTATATGCGATACAAAATCATTTTTCGAACGCTCTCACAGTATACGATCAGATAGCTAAAGCATTAGCTGATAGCATTGATTTTTCTAAAAATTGTACTAAAGATGTAAAAGGGATTTTAGGGCATATGCTGACATTTTGTGGCTATCCATTTCAGGTGATTTCTTTTACTTACGCTTCTATTAGGCATATTTTGCAATTAATGCTTAAAAATATTTTTGCACTTGCTGGCGAAGCGCTAGCATTAGCAAAACCTTCCTAGAATTAAGGTATACAAAAAACCGCCAATTGGCGGTTTTTTATTAGCAAGTAAAGCTGTTAACACGCTTTATTTTAATGGCCTTTCTCAAAGTCATTTACTTCGCGCTCGGCTTCCTCTTTCGATTTACCGTATTTTTGCTGAATTTTACCAACAAGCTCGGTACGGCTACCTTCAATTTTATCTAAATCATCGTTGGTAAGATCGCCCCATTTTTGCTGCGCTTTACCTTTAAGTTCTTTCCAGTTTCCTTCGATACGATCGCTATTCATAATTAGCTCCTTATTAAGAGTGATGATTTTTCATTTTAAAAGCGTTACTAATAAAATGATTTTTAACGTTCACTTATAAAGTTGCAAAGGCTATACCAGAAAATAAAACTTTTAATTTCATTTATATATCAACTGCTTATGGTTTTTTGATGCGTAAAGTCTTTTAGCTGGTGGCGAGCTTTATAAAAATTCTGCAGGGTGGCTTGTAATTATTGCAGGGACTGTGACTTCAGGGGCTGTTACTTCAAGGGGGATTATTGCAAGTACACTGTGCTGGTTTTTATAAGTACAAAAAAAGCGAGCTATTAAAGCTCGCTTTGGTGTTTAATAAAGGAATTAATGTCTAAAGCTTGGCATTAGCGCAGGAATGCCTGGCAGCATACCTACCAGTGCCATTACACCGGTTAATAACACAAACATAATAAGTGGGATGATCCAGCGGCTCATTCGTGATAAATCAGCACTTCTTTCTTTACAGCCAATAAGGCCCAAGTTATCCAAAAGCATAGTCAGTGACCAACCAAATGCAGGGTTTACTAAGCTTGAGGCAAACACCACAATAGCTGCCGACTGCGTGGTTTTACCTTCACGGGTCATTTCCATACCCGCTTCAAGTAGTGGAATAAACACCCCTACAATTAAGGCAACACATAATACTGGCTGCCAAATAGCTAAGTCCATTGGATAGCCCCAAACACCCGCGATAATACAAAATAACGCAGTTAAAATAGCGCCTGCAGGAATAGGGCGTTTTGCAATAGCAGCAGGAACAATGTAAGTGCCCCAAGATGATGCAAAGTTAGCACCGCCTAATAGCGAGCCAAAGGTTTGTCTTGTTGATGCGCTAAGCATGGTATCGTCAATATTCATTTGTACTTTTTCAGTACGCTCTGGGTAACTAATTTTTTGAAATACTTGATGGCCTAAAAAGTCAGGCGACCACATAGCAACCGCTAAAACTGCAAAAGGAAGTACAACTACAAAGCTTTCAGCGGTTGGTAAACCAAGCATCCAACCAGTGTTTTCCCCCCACCAGTACATAGGGTTCATGTTTGGTAAGCCTGGAGCTGTATGAAACTCAAACGGTGCGCCCAATGCAAAAGCAGTAAAACCACCAATTAAACAGCTCAGTGGCACGGCTAACCAGCGTTTTTTGTAATGCTCCAATAAAGCATAAAGTAAAATTGTGGCTAAGATTACGATAAAAGCAATATGGGTCATTTGAATTTCTTCAGCCCATGCAAACAGCTTTTTAACTTGTGAAATGGTACCCACAAAGCCTAAATAGAGGAGTAGGCCACCACACACCCCTTTACTGGTGAGCTTGGCCATGAGGCTGCCGCCTTTACTAAATGCTAATATCAATCCAAAGGCACCTATGAGTAAACCAAAGGCCATAGGGTGTCCGCCTGCGGCAACTACAATAGGAATTAATGGAATGAGTGGGCCATGAGTACCCGCTAAGTTAGCGGTCGGTAAAATAAAGCCCGAAAATAGTAAAATAAATAGCGAAACAATTAAAAGTTCGTAGCGTACGTTTTCAAGTACAAAGCCATCACTTAAACCCAAAGGGCCTGCAAACGTGGCAGCAATGGCTGCAACCATGACTACTTTCCCTATAGTAGCGGCCATCGCAGGAATGGTGTCTTCAAATTCAAAGCGATAATCTCTAAATGGTAAATTTGGACGCCAGCGTTTTGGCTGCATAATTTGCAGTTCGTGCTCTAGGTAAGCGTCGCGGCTTTCAAACTCAGAGCTGGGCTTATGAAGATTTTCATAGCTATCGGACACGGTTTGAGTATCCGCTCCTGGTATAGCATCAGATGAATTATCATCTAGCGGCTTGGTGGTCATGACTTCTCCTGCAACTTAGTTGCTAACTCAAAATAAAAATACAGCTTTTACAAAGCAAATGAACATTGAGTGCGCAGGGTAAAACAGCTTGCTACAGATTGTAATTAGGCAAAAGGTCGTGCATAGCCCAGTTTAACGCTTTGTAAGTGTTAACAAAAATGGCAAAGGGATGTGTTGTAACTGGCTTGTTAAATCTAAAAGATATTTAAATTCAATGTCTTATGTTTTTGTTTTTACAGTGTGATCTTGCCATGCAGAATAGCAAAAAGGTCATAAAATCAGCAGGTTCAGCAGCAATCATTCTTTAGTCTAATAAAGGTGGCGTTAGCCGCTATTTGCTTATTATAAATACAATTAGCCGCAAAGTTGCACAAAAGCTAACAATACTAAGCTTTAACGGAACGACTATTTTTGGACTCAAGATAGGATTTTGAAAGGTAATAATAGGAGTAAAGTAAAAATATGGCGTAAAGTGACTAAACAAGAAAAAGCCTTTATGTAACGTATTTATAAAGGCATTTCTGGGTACGCTTGTTTGTTTTCACCGCCAGTTAAACGCTGTAACAACCGACGTTGGCTTGACAGTAATTGCCCTGAGCGTTCATTCATTATTTTGCAGGTTTTGGTTTTTAGCTCAAGTTGGTGTAATAATTTTGTGGTGAGCGAGTTTATATCAGCAGGCAGCAACGCGGTTAATTGTGCTAAGCCTTCTTTGCCACCTTGCAGGCCTAAACTCACCAAAAAGCCATCGCGCTGGTTATGCGATTCATTTAAGCTTTCTAAAAAGCCAAGCATTTTTTTATTGTGTGTTTCTAGCTGCACATTACGTTGGCTTAGCAATTCGTATTGCGTTTCAAGTAATTCAATTAATGCGTCTAGCTTAGTAATGTCTTGTTGCAGACTTACAATATACTCTTTTACAGTTTTCATTTTTTATGAAGTTCAACCATAGCGTTAACGGTTTCATCAATATTAATTTTAAATTCACCACTGGCAATTGCCGCTTTCATTTGGGCTACTTTATCCATATCAACGTCTGGCTTTGCAGCTAAATCTTGAAATGTTGAGTCTATTGATTTACTTAATGCACTCACTGAATTTACTTGCTCTTGTTTAGCCGCTACAGTTTGTTGCTCTGGTTTTGCATCCAGTGATGAACGCTGGTTTGTTTTTTGACTTTGCTCAACCGCAGTGGTCGTTATTGCGCTTATATTCATTGTTTGTTACCTAATTCGTTTATCGAATTTATATTGCTTAGTTTATATCAGCGACCAAGTACAAGCATTACTTAACTTTTATTTCGACATTTTTTAAAACGCCGCCTCTGCCACACCTTGCGCAATTACTCTGCCTTGAACAACTTTTTTTGATGATAAATTTTTTACATTAATAACCTCACCAAGTTGACCATCTTCAAGGGCAATAGCTTTAACATTAGCTGAGAAAGTTGCGGTCGTTATTTGCAGTGAAATATGCTCATTTTTATTGATTAAATACTGCTTTTCTAGGTACCGGTTGGAGATCACCGTGCCTTTATCAATCTCGCGTTTAACGGTGAATCCAACGAGCTGGTCAATACCTGTTTCGCCTTGATGGCGGTGCTTGCCTAAATCCACGCTTTTATATTCTAAGTCTTGCTTATTAAGCACTTTACCTCGGTTTAAAGTGTGCTTAGCAGCTACTAGGTTTATCCACACACTTACTTTGGCGCTGGCTCTAAAGCGCCAAGCAGGCGATGGGCAAGATACAGAAACACTTACTCTGCCTGCGGGTGGCGTGTGACTTTGTGAGCGAGTGATTTGCAATTCATCACAGCTTAAATTTTCGCTGCCTTTAGGAATAAATAATTCTATATCTTGTCGCTGACTTTGCGAATTAACCGAGCGCAAATAGCTCTTAATTTCACTGTGCAAAAACTGCTGAATTTCTTTATCAAAATTAATGGGGGTGGCCATAGCATGAGCTGGCAGTAGTCCAATAGTTAAAAGCAAGCGGAAAAACCAACGCTTCCCTTGGGGAAGTTTAGCTTCCGTATGTTGGGCTGTTTTTTGCTCTTTTTTTATATAAGTCATTGAAAAAATATACTTTTAAAAGTTGGCATAAAGGTTGTTATACACAAGGTAGAAAGTGTATGCGAAGCGCGAAAGCATACAAGAAACAAAAATTAGAGGCAACAATGGAACTATTTGATAAAGCGTTAGGTGTTCACCCTTTTTCAATGAAATTAAGGTTAGACAGAGCAGAAATCATTGCCAGTAACTTGGCTAATGTTGACACGCCAGGGTTTAAATCTCGAGATGTAGATTACCGTCAAATTATGCAAAGTGTTTCATCCAGTTTTTCGCAAAACAGAGATGTTGATTTTGCTGGCGTACAAACAGATGAACTTAAATATCGCGTTCCTTATCAACCATCAAGTGATGGTAATACTGTTGAGTTAAATATTGAGCAAGCAAAATTTGCTAGCAACAGTATGGATTTTCAAACCAGTTTGACCTTTTTAAATATGAAAATAAATGGCTTACATAAAGTTATTTCAGGGAAATCATAATGTCTTTTAATTCAATTTATGACGCTAGCGGCAGCGCCATGCGCGCTCAAGTTATTCGCCTCGATACCATTGCATCTAACTTAGCGAATGCCGATACCGCAGCCGGTTCAGAAGCCGACGCTTACAAGGCACTTAAACCGGTATTTTCTGCTTTGTACAAACAAACTCAAGACAGCCAATCAATTTCAGCCTCGGTTGATGTACTAGGGATCACTGAGTCAAACCGAGCGGTAGAGCAGCGCTACGAGCCAAACAACCCAATAGCTAACAACGATGGTTATGTATTTTACTCCAACGTAAATGCACTCGAAGAAATGGCAGACATGATGTCTGCAAGTCGCAGCTATCAAACATCTGTTGAAGTAATGGGGCGTGTAAATAGCATGCAGCAAAGCATTCTTAAGTTAGGGCAATAATATTATGCAAGTTAATTCAGCCGTTCCAAGCGCTGCAGACGCCACAAAAAACACCACGAATATTGCCGGTAATAGTTCTGCAGATGAAATGTCGACCATGTTTTTAGAGTTACTCGTTGCGCAAATTAGTAATCAAAATCCATTACAACCTATGGACGGCACTCAGTATGTAAGCCAGCTTGCAGAGTTTTCGAATGTTGAGTCGTTACAAAGCATTCGCCAAAACACCGCCGATGGCTTGGATTATGTCAGCAGCTTAGCGGTGCTTGAAGCCACTAATATGGTTGGTCAAACGGTTGATGTGCAAGCAAGCAGTATTGCCCTTGAGCAAGATGGCAGTGTCTCAGGCATGGTTAATTTAGGTGAAGCCGCAGACTCTGTCACTGTACAACTTTATAACCAAGATGGTGAGTTAGTTGAAGAAAAACAACTGCCTTATTCAGGAGTCGGTTCGCTGCGTTTTGAATTTGAAAACCAAGAAGCCGGTGCGTATGCAGTCAGAGCGTATGCCACTACAGCCGAGGTGCCAAAGCAGCTTGATACTTGGTTAAGCGGTGAGGTTGAGCGTGTTTCTGTAGGTAAGTCGTTAGAAGATATTTTATTGCAAGTCGATGGTTTGGGTAATTTTGGTATCACTGAAATTAATCAAGTGGCATAAATAAGAGGAATAAATAATATGTCTATGTTCAATATAGGATTAAGTGGTCTTAAAAGTACCCAAGCAGGATTAGAAGTAACCAGTAATAATATTGCTAACTCGGGTACTGCTGGTTATAAAAATAACACTGCAGAATTTGCCGCGGTTTATAACGGTAGCCAACGCGGTGGTGTAAAAGTTGCCAATGTTAAAGAAGATTTTGTTACCGGTGGTGAAATTGTGCGCACTGGTAATGCGCTGGATATTGCTATTGATGGCCAAGGGTTTTTTGCCATATCAGAAAACGGCCGAACGGCTTACACCCAAGCTGGCCAGTTTCAGTTAGATAACGACTTAAATGTTGTTAATGCCAACGGCGGCAAACTGCAAGGCTTTGGCGTGTCTCAAGTTGATGGTGGTGATCCGACAATTGTACCGGGTGTATTAACCGATTTAAAAATTGAAGCCTCAAACATAGAAGCGCAAGCTAGTACAAACATTAATTTTAACGGTAACTTAAGTTCTTCTAGCGACGTGATTGCTTATCCAACAGCTCCTGCGGTATTTGATCCTAAAGATGGTAGCCAATATAACTTTTCTCAATCTACCGAAGTGTTCGACTCATTAGGTAATAGCCATGTGATGACCCAGTACTTTAACCATACGGGTAGTAACGAATGGCAAGCGATGTTTTTCTTAGATGGTAAACCCCTTACTCAAGGTCAGCTCTCAGCGCTTGGTGCTACGACAGGTACTCAAGCTATTGATGATGGTGCGGGTGGTTCAATTAACGCCGGTACCATTACACTTAACTTTGATACCGATGGCCAAATGGTGCCGTTTTCAGGCGATTTAACGGCGGTTGATTTAGAAGTGCCTATTACTTCAACACCAGGTAATGCAGAAATAACCAGTGGTGCTGCAGCATTAAATATCGCACTTAAATTCGATGGCACTACGCAGTTTGGTTCAAGTTTCAGTGTTAACGAAAATGATGCCAACGGCTATACCTCAGGAGCGTTCTCTGGTGTGAAAGTTGAAGACGATGGCCGTGTATTTGCGACATTTACTAACGGTGAATCTAAATTACAAGGCCAAGTTGTACTTGCCTCGTTTGCGAACGTTGATGGTTTAGAGCAAGGCAGCAATACCGTGTGGTATCAAACTGAAGAGTCTGGCTCTGCACTCTACGGCGAGCCAGAAAGTGGCTCTTTGGGTAAATTGCTATCGGGTTCATTTATGGGCTCAAATGTTGATATTAGTGAGCAGCTGGTTGGCTTAATGTCATTTCAACAAAATTACCAAGCCAATGCTAAAACCATCAGCAGCGCTGATGAAATGATGCAAATTTTATTTAGTAACACCTAAGGAAGCTGAGCGTGGAAAAGTTAATTTATACCGCCGTCTCGGGTGCTGAACTTAATAATACCGCCTTACGTGTTGCTGCAAATAACCTAGCAAATGTTAGTACGGTGGGCTTTAAAGCCGACTTAGAGCAAGCGCAATCAATGATGGTACAAGGCGAGGGGTTTCGTACTCGTTACCACGCGCAACTAACGCCAGTAACTACTGATTTATCGTCAGGGCCAATCATGGACACTGGCCGTAACCTTGATATAGCGCTGAGCAATGGCGGTTATTTAGAAGTGATGGATGACAATGGCGAACCGGCTTATACCCGCGCGGGTAATTTAGTGGTTGATGCCGATGGCTTTGTTACTGTTAATGGCCGACGTGTGCAAGGTGACGGTGGCGATATTCAACTTCCTGAGTTTGGTGATATTGAAATTGGCTCAAACGGCATGATTAACCTAACCCCCATTGGTGGCGGTGTAATTGCAGAAGATGCGCAAATTAAATTAGCCAGCACCGATGCAAATTTAATTAAAGGTGCTGATGGCTTACTCAGAGCTAACGATTTACAGCCTCTTGAGGCCGACGAAACAATCACAGTAAGAACTGGTGCTTTAGAAGGCTCTAATGTGAATGCCGTGGCTGAAATGATCAAAACCATGAATATCAGTCGCCAATTTGAAATGAACGTAAAAATGATGAAGTCTGCTGACGAATTAGCGACCAGCGGTAATAAGCTCATCAGTGGACGTGGATAAACAGGAAGCCAAACATGAATTCAGCATTATGGGTGAGTAAAACTGGTCTTGCAGCGCAAGATTTAAGAATGACAACAATATCTAATAACCTCGCGAACGTGAGCACTGCCGGTTTTAAAAAAGACAGAGCGGTATTTGAAGACTTATTTTACCAAGTACAAAAACAACCTGGCGCGCAGGTAGATGAGCTTAATCAGCTGCCATCTGGGATTCAGGTGGGAACCGGTGTGCGTATTAACGGCACGCAAAAGCAATTTACTGAAGGCAGTTTTGAAACAACCAGTAATCAGTTAGATGTGGCCATTGCTGGGCAAGGTTTCTTTCAAATTGAAAGCCCTGACGGCGAGTTATTATTTACCCGTAACGGTCAGTTTCAGCTTAACTCTGAGTCATTACTGGTAAACAGCAACGGCTTACCATTGGCACAAAATATTGCGCTGCCAGAGGGCACCACTAAAGTGAGTATTGGCACCGATGGCACCGTTACTGCGGTAGTGGGTAAAGATGCGCAAGCGGTAGAGTTAGGTCAAATGTTAACGGTTAACTTTGCAAACCCTGCAGGCTTACAAAGTTTAGGTGGCAACTTGTACCGCGAAACAGCGGCATCCGGTGAACCTGTTGAGGGTATCCCTGGCGAAGATGCTTTTGGGGGCTTACAACAATTTACTATTGAAGGCTCAAACGTGAGCGTCGTTGATGAAATGGTGAGCATGATTGCCGTACAGCGCGCTTACGAGATGAACGCTAAAGTAGTCTCTGCGGCAGATGAAATGCTGCGCTTTATAAACCAAAACGTATGATTATGATGAATAAGTTAACATTATTTTTGCTGCTTTTAGGTGTTGCTGGTTGCAGCAACACTCCATCAAAAACCCAAATGGTGGAATGTGAAGTGGTGTATGGGGAAGTGAAATGCCCACAAAATACCACTCAAAAATCAGTTCAAGACTATGAAATAAGCCAAGATGCCTATGCACAGGGTTTGAATCAGCAAGATGGTAGCTTATTTCAAGATAACTATATGTTTTCTTTGTATGCAGATAAACGTGCTTACCGGGTTGGCGATATTTTAACTGTGGTGCTTAACGAGCGTACGCAATCGAGTAAAAGTGCCGATTCGAGTTTAGATAAAAGTACCGACTTGGATGTTTCGGTGCCAGTAGCTGGTGCACTCAATGTAGCTGATTTTAATTTGGGTATAGGCTCGAGTGCTAAGTTTGACGGTGAAAGCAGTGCCAGCCAGCAAAACTTCCTCAGTGGCGCTATTACTGTACGGGTTAATCATGTTTTATCTAATGGGTCGCTGGTTATTAAAGGGCGTAAGCAAATTAAGCTCAACCAAGGTGATGAATACATTGAAATTGAAGGGTTGGTTCGCCCAGGCGATATTGATGTAAGTAACCGTGTTTCGTCGCTTCGTATTGCAGAGGCACAAATAAGTTATACCGGCAAAGGCACTTTGGCAGATGCGAATCGCCCAGGTTGGTTTACCACTTTATTTACCCGATTCTTAAATCCGTTTTAAGGGATTACTGAGGTTTTAATGAAATATTTACTATTAATGCTAGTGTGCTTTTTTAGCCTATTAGCGCCTGCAACTGTAGCCGCCAAAGCACGTCCATTACTAGATATTGTTGATGTGCTAGGTGTGCGAGAAAACCAACTGGTAGGTTACGGACTAGTGGTAGGTTTACCGGGGTCGGGTGATAAAGCCCAAGTGAAATTTGCCGGCCAATCATTAAGTAATATGCTAAAGCAATTTGGTGTCTCTGTAGATGAAGAACGATTACCAAAATCAAAAAATATAGCGGCTGTTGCGGTACATGCTACGTTGCCGCCAATGGGAAGCCCAGGCCAAGCCATTGATGTAACTGTGAACTCATTAGGCGATGCAAAAAGCTTACATGGTGGTAGCTTAATGTTGACCCCGTTAAAAGGGGTTGATGGCAAAGTGTATGCGCTAGCACAAGGTAACTTAGTGGTAGGGGGTATTAATGCCAGTGGTAAAAGTGGCTCCTCGGTGACTGTCAATGTGCCTACTTCGGGGCTTATTCCCAATGGCGCCATCATTGAGCGCAGTGTTACGGCTATGTATGAAAGCCAAAGCGATGTGATTCTTAATTTAAAAGATCCAAATTATCAAACTGCTCGCAATGTCGTGCGCGCAATAAACAAAGTATTTGGACCCGATGTGGCCACTGCTGAAAATTGGGCGCGTTTAGTGGTCAGTGCGCCAAGCGATGCCAATAGTCGCAACACGTTTATGTCGATGCTACAAGACATTAGTGTAGAGCAAGGCTCTGAGCGTCCTAAAATCGTATTTAATAGTCGCACCGGTACTGTCGTAATGAACGATACTGTACGGGTGAATCAGGCGGCTGTTAATCATGGCAATTTAACCATTACCATTAGCGAACAAGAGCAAGTGTCGCAACCTGGGCCGTTTTCAAATGGCCAAACCACAGCTACACAATCAAGTGATATCACGGTAGATCAACAACAAAGAAATATGCTGCTGTGGCCTGAAGGCACCTCATTAGATGAGATAGTAAAAGCGGTAAATGCACTTGGCGCAACGCCAGCCGAGTTAATGTCGATACTAATTGCACTAGATAATGCTGGGGCTCTAGAAGCCGAGCTATTAGTTATTTAAAGGAAATAGCCATGAAAATAGAGTCATCAACCCAATTATCTCAGTCATTAGCGATAGACCCCACTCACCTAGAAAATATTACCGGCAACAGTGAAGCAGGCGTAAAGCAAGCGGCAGAGCAGTTTGAAGCGATTTTTTTACAACTCGTGTTAAAAAGCATGGACAGCACCACCAAAACTATGGCCGGTGACAATGGTTTTTTTAATAGTAACGAGCAAGCCCAATTTAGAGACATGCATAACGCCCAAACTGCGCAGCACTTGGCCTCAACTCATCAATTGGGTTTAGCCGAAGCGATTATTAAGCAGTTTGATGAGAAAATTACCCCGATAGAAAATACATTTAAGAATAGCCAAACCTTGGTCGCTAATGATCATCATAAAGATGCTGAAAATGTTGAACCCACCAAAAGCTATGATATTTATGCAGGGTCGGCGTTTGTTCAGCCATTGAATGCTAATACGATTAGGTAGTTAATTATGTCTATGTTAAATAACGCGTTAAGCGGCCTCAATGCTGCAAATATTGCGCTGACTGTGTCAGGGCAAAATGTCGCGAATGCAGCCGTTGAGGGTTATTCGCGTCAGCAAGCTCAATTTAAAACCTCTAATGTATATTTAGGCGGGGTTGAGGTGGCGTCTGTTGATCGGGTTGTTGACGCCTTTTTAAATGACGATATTTGGCGCACTAATTCTGATACCACTTATTATGAAAACAAACAGTCATATCTAGGTTTTATTGAGCAAATCATTGGTACCGACTCGTTAAACTTAAATAACTCCCTTGCAAGCCTAACAGATGCACTCAATGCTGCAGCAACCAAGCCTGATTCACAGGCTTTCAGGCAACAATTTTTATCCTCTGCAGAGGGCTTTATGCAAGATATTGCGCAAATTAATGGCGCTTTGGCAGGACAAGCAACAAAGTTAAATGCACAAATGAGTAATGTGGCGCTTAATGTGTCTTCTATTACTAAGCAAATAGCCGAAATTAACAGTAGCATTGGATTAGCAACAGCAAACAAGCAATCAACCGCAGAGTTAAAAGATAATCGAGAACGCCTAGTAAACCAGTTATCAGGGCATATTGGCGTATCTATTGTTGAGCGAGATAATGGCTTTATTGATATTAGTACCTTAAGTGGTGCCCCGCTGGTGGTAGGGAGTAAAGCGGCATCAATCTCAGTAAATGGAACAACAGTAACGAGTAACTTTATTGGTCAAGAATTCACCCTTGATAAAAACGTTGGTGGTCAATTTGGTGGCTTAATAAGCGTTGATAACGATGTAATAAAACCAACCCTTGCAACCTTAAATAGCTTAGTTGCCGACCTTGCCGATGATATGAATGGCGCATTACAAAGTGGTTTTGATTTAAATAACGACCCCGGTGAAGCACTGTTTACATACAATCCATTAAACCCATTAGGGACGATTGAGATTAACCCTGCGATCACCACTGATAAACTTGGCTTTAAAGACAGTAGTACCTCAGGACCTGGTGATAACTCTAATATTGCTAATATTGTTGCTTCAATGGCAGGAAAAGGCGATAAGTTTACGTTATTAGTAGGAGATCTTGCTATTACTAGTAAGCAAAACTTAAATAGCATTACCACCGCTACTAATTTAAGTGAAAACGCCATTGCTGCGCGCGATAGCTACAGCGGGGTGAACCTTGATGAAGAGGCGGCAAACTTAATGCATTTTCAACAAATGTACAGTGCCAATGCCAAAGTAATTAGCACGGCAGATCAAATGTTTAAATCTTTACTGCAAATGTTTTAAAAGGGCAATGTTATGCGAGTTAGTAGTCATCAGTTTCATTTAAATTCAATCAAAAACATTCAAAGTAATACTGAAAACTTTAACGAAAAATCAATTCAGTTAGCAACCAATAAGCGTATTCTTAAGCCCTCAGATGATCCGCTTGGCACTGTAATGATCATGAACCTAGGTTCAGAAATAAAATCGTTAGAGCAATACAAAACCAATATGGATGCAGTTAACTTTTCATTAGGTCAACAAGAAGTACAGCTAACCGGTATTGTTAACCAAATATATTCACTGCAAAGTTTAATTACCACCGCAGCTGATGGTTCAATGGGCGAGGCAGAAATTAAAGCACTCGGCCAAGAAATGAGTGTGGCTTTTCCGGCAATTGTTGATTTACTAAATGCAACCGACAGCGATGGACAATATTATTTTTCGGGTAGTAAAACCGATGAAAAACCGTTTCAAATTGATGCGACGGGTAATTATGTTTATGCCGGTGACGATATTGTCAGAGAAGTCGCTGTATCTGACGACTCAAGTGTAAAAAACAATATCGTAGGTAATGATTTAGACCCCGGTGCAGGTTTTTTAAATGCCATGCAAGACTATCTTGTTGATGTAAATAATCCGCCAGCAGGTGGTGTTGGCAATCAATCACGGGTGATGATAGATAAATTAGCTGACTTTTTAGGTACTATTAGTAGCCAAGTGACCACCATAGGCTCTACTATGGCTTCGCTTGATTCGATTACTACCAGTAATCTAGATATCACCACATTTACGGTTAACTTGCAGGACGATTTGAGTGCTGTAGATTATCCAGAAGCGTTTATTTCGATGAATGAATCTATGGCGGCGTATGAATCATCGATGCAGGTTTACTCGACAGTAAGTAAACTTTCATTGTTTTCATACATTTAAAATTATAATACTTTCAGGAACTAACTATGCTGGTTAAAAGTAGCGAAAAAGCGCAAGCAATTGACTTGGTTAATACCAATAAATCGGATGCACTCGTTACATCAACAAAGGATTCTGCTAACAATTTGTGGAAAAACAAAATTGTTGCCAGAGAGGAGCAAGTTAAAGTACTGACTGGCTGGGCGCAGCGCGGGGCACTGAGTCAAGCGCTAGCAAAAGCCGAGCAAAGCGAAAGCACTATTCGTAATTTGTATATGGGACTTGAAAAATTAGCACAACAATTAAATACCCAAGCTGCTAATACTCAGCCACAACCTATGCAACAACAGCAAATTAAAGTGCAAATAGGGTCATTACAAAACATAGCAAATAAAAAAGGCTCAGGACTTGATACCCAGCTAAAAATAACAGATCCAAATCGCGCTATTAGCAAACAGCTTAATGCAAATATAGACCTGCTTAGCGCACGTCCACATGAAGAAAATATCCAGTTAGTGATGGGTCGTTCGGGCAAATCATTAAGCTTAAAGATACCAGCCTATCAAGATGAAAAAACCAATTTAACTGCCATTCAAAATGCGTTTGCACCACATCATATAAATGTTGAGCTTAATCGTGAAAACCGTCTGCTTTTTAGTGCGCAAAAAGATAATGCGGCTCCACTTTTAGAGCCTTGGGTGATGAGTGGTCAAGGTGTACGAGTTGCTGCAGGAAACCCGATTTCGTTGCAGCTCAATGATTTAGATAACCCTCTGAATGAACTTGCTAAAATAGCCGATAAAAATGCCACTATTGCTCAGCACCGTGAGCAAATTCAAACTGCGCAGCGCCATTTAAAAGCGAATTTAATAAAAATTCAGGCACAAAAACAACAATTACAAAGCCAACTAGAGCAGCTTGACTCTGCTAGTTCATTAGCTAACACTGATGAACTACTTGCTTTAAGTCTAGGGGTTAAACAGCACATGCAAAACCCAAGTGTAAATAGTGTGGCTGCGATTATGTCGCAAGCAAACATTACTCGTAATATGGTGCAATACTCACTCACCTAATTTTTTAATGCAGCAATTTAGTATTGCTGCATCGTTTTTTATTTCTGCTATTCCTCTTATCTGCTTTTAGCCAACGAAAATGCCTATTTTACTCGCTTTGAACACATAGCTTAAAAAAATATAAAAATAATTAGAAAAAAGTTTAGGTAATTAAAAATATGGTCGCTCTTAGTTATTAGAAGGTGATTTAGGTTCACTAATTACTTTAGCTATTCATTTAAAGAGGAAATAAACATGGCTTTATCAATTCAATCAAACATGGCTTCAATGTCAATCCAAAACCAACTTGGTCGTAGCAACAACGATTTATCTACAGCGCTTGAGCGTTTAGGTTCTGGTTTTAAAATTAACTCTGCAAAAGATGATGCGGCTGGTCTACAAATCGCTTCACGCTTAAATGCACAAGTACGTGGTCAAGACGCTGGTTTATACAACGGTAACAACGCTATGTCTATGATGCAAACTGCTGAAGGTGCGTTTGATGAAATGACTAACATTGCTTACCGCATGAAAGAACTTGCTACCCAAGGTTCAAGTGATACAAACGGTGCAAAAGAATGGGCTGCACAAAGTGCAGAATACACAGCACTAGCTACTGAGCTTACAAACATCATGGACAACACATCGTTTGGTGATGGAACTAAACTTTTAGCAGCTACTGGTAAGTTTGGTGCAGGTGCGGTTAACTTCCAAGTAGGTTCAAGTGCAGCAGAAACCCTTAATGTTGATATTTCTACTCAGTTAGGTGCTGTAACAACAGCCATTGGTTCTGCTGCTGCATTTACTGACGTTGCAACAGCACAAGCGCAGATTGCGTTTGTTGATACTTTAGTTGGCGAAATTGGTACTGCACGTTCAACGCTTGGTGCATCAATGAACCGTCTTGACCATACAATGACTAACGTATCTAACATGAAGCAAAACACTCAAGCTGCTGTAGGTACGTTAATGGACGCTGATTTTGCTGCTGAAACATCAAACATGACTAAGCAACAATTGCTAATGAACTCTGGTATCTCGGTACTGAGCACAGCTAATAGCACAACACAAATGATTGGTTCACTACTTCGTTAATAGTGATTAATCAATTAAGTATGCATAGCTACACCTAAGGTGTAGCTATTATTGTTTATAGTCATAAGTAAAAATATTTACTTTAGATTTTTTTGCTTATAACTAAAATGCTTGGAGATTAAAATGAGCTCTGCAATAGGAATCAATCCTGGGCAATTAGCCTCACAATATACACAAATTGAGCGTAGCGCTAAAGATCAGCAATTAAGTACTAAAAGTAGCCTTTTTAGCAATCAAATTAAGGCGTTTGATAGCCTGAAAAGTAATTTATCAAACTTTTTTGATGACTTACAAACCAATCTTAAAGATACCAGTAGCTTGTTTGCTAACACAGCTACGGTGAGCAATTCATCCGCATTAGCAGTAACAGCAAGCGGCACAGCAGCCAGCGGTGAGTACGATGTATTTGTCGAGCAATTAGCACAAGCACACCAAGTGGCATTGAGTTTTGATCCGGCTAAAGCTTTAACCACGGATGGTGAGTTGAGTATTGATTTGGCAGGCAGTGCGTTTAGTGTTGACTTTGCAAGCCTTGGCGCCGATGCATCATTAACTGATGTTGCTAATGCCATCAACTCACATGTTGATAATAGCGGTGTTAAAGCCTCTGTTGTGCGCTCTGGCACAGAAACCTTTTTAACTTTAACTAGTGCTGAGTCGGGTGCTGCTAATCAGGTGGGGGTGAGCTTTACTGAAGGTACGGATGCCAATGGCAGTGATATCACCAATGCTATAACAAACAAACAAGATTTAACCTTAGCGCAAGATACGATTGTCAAACTAGGGGCTAACTCAGCACTTACAATCACTTCAAGCAGTAATAAACTCGATACGGTTATTGATGGGGTAACGATTGATTTAACGCAGGCGCAGTCGCTGGGCGATCAGCCAATTCATATATCAATTAGCCAAGATCAAGACAGCTCTAAAGAAAACATTCAAAGTTTTGTGGATAAGTTTAATTCGCTCACCAATGGCATTACCAGTAACCAGTACTTAAAACGAGATAATATGGCTGCCGGCCTTGCTCGCTCTTTACGCAACGATTTTCAGGGTACGTTTGAAGGTAAAACCTTGTTCTCTGTGGGTATTGAGTTTGATCGTAGCGGTAACTTAAAAATAGATAATAAAAAACTTGAAGAAGCTATGGCTACTAATCCTGAGCAGTTAACCAGCATGCTGACAGGTGAAAACGGGTTGTTATCTAAGCTGGAAACCCGCGTTGAGCCTTTCACTAAAAGCTATGGTTTGATGACGGATAAAAAGCAGTCATTGCAAGCGAGCTTAAATATAGTCAATAGGCAACAAAAAGATCATGAAGTGTCTATGGAGCAAGTGTACCAACGCTACTTGTCGCAGTTTACACAAATGCAACAGACTATTGCACAATTAGAATCTACAATGGGTCAATTTGGGAGCTAAACATAGATGTTAGATTTAAATGATGGCTTTTCAGCCTATAAAAGTACATCAGTAGATGCAAAAGCGGCCAGTGCCGATATTCATAAATTAGTATTGATGTTATTTGATGGTTTTTCAGATGAGCTTGAAAAAGTCACAGGCCACATAAAACAAAAAAGATACGATAAAAAAGCCGAAAGCATCGAAAAACTAATGCGCATTTTAGGCGGGCTTGAGGCCTCATTAGATCTTGAAAAAGGCGGTGAAGTAGCGCAAAACATGCAAAACCTTTATCAGCATTGTGGGCAAGCATTATTGCAAGCCAGTATAAAAAATGACTTGAGCTATATTGACTCCACCCGTGTAGTGATGACCAACTTGCAAGAAGGGTGGCAAGGCTTAGGTACACAATAAACAAATCTAAACCAGCTACCAATAGCTGGTTTTTTCATTTTTAACACGGCTTTTTTATATCTCCCCCCACTGCCTAAATAATTATTCAATTCATTATTAATAACATATCACTTCCTTCCGATGTGGAAGTTCCGCTTCCGCTTTTTGGGTTTTTATTTTATTTTTTGTTATAAAACAGCGGCTTAAAGTTGGCTTGTTTATTGCTAAATGAAACATGAACTTATAATGAATTTAGTATTGCTAATGGAACACTCTCAAAAATACGCAGCGCAAAAAATGGAACAATTACTTAGCACCATGGAAGATGCTATCCATGAGAGTAATTGGTATGAGGTTAAATCAGCCGATAAGCAGCTGCTTGCATTTTATAATGAGCTGCAAAATATGCCTTGCTTTAGTTCAATGAAGGCTGAACAAAATAACTTAAAAGCACGTTACGTTGACTTAATCGACCTAGTGAGCCAAAAACAAGCGGCCATTAAAGTGCAAATGCAGCGCCACCAGGAAGATAAAGAAGGTTTAATTGCGTATAAAAAAGTACAACAAGGACAGTCATTATGAGTATCCAAGCAAATACTATGGCGACAAAGACTGACTTTGGCAGTGCCACTAATAAACCAACCATATTAAAAAGTAGTACGCCTGCAGATGCGCAAGAACAACAGAGCGAGCTTGAGCCGTTTACGCTTTCTTCAAAGCAACAGCAAACAAAACAGCAAAATGTGCAAGGTGAACAACCTCAAGAAAGTTCAGAACAACTAGTGCAAGAAGATGCCATTACAGAAACACAAGAAATAATAAATCCGTACTTTTTAAACACTGCAAATTATAATCTTGATAGCAGTAAAATAAACGCGCCTGTCACAAATTTACTCAACTCAAATAGTAACCTTGCTCTTGATAACGGCACTGCAGCAGTGGAAACACCACCAGCACAACTTGTTATTGATGAGCAGTTAAAGAGTAAGCCTTTAGAGACTCTGCATGAAGAAGGCATTATAACTCAAGAGTCAGCTAAAACTGCGTCTGTACAAAATATGACAGTGCATAGTGATGTTTTAACTGTGCCTGCTGCAGCTATAAATGTAACGCCAGCGAATACACCCGTTAATAAAGAATTAAATACACTCGATTTAGCCAAAGCACCACAAACATTGTATTCGCAAGCGCTTTTGAATCGATTAAATCAACCTTCGGTAGTGTTGAATACTTATGGACACGCGCAATCAAGTAGCCCAACCAATGAGCAACTAGCTGCACAACCGAGTATTGGGCTCAGTAAGCTCGAGCTTGCTGCACTGACACAAAACACGCAATCGAAACTTCTCAACGTTGAATCTCGTGAAGGCAGCAGTCAAAAATCAGCATTAGTGAATGCTTTTTCATCTGCCGCCACCGCGCCAGAAACATTTGAGTGGCAAAAAGAGAAATTAAAAGAGGCTCCCAGTGAATGGGGGCAGCGCTTATTGCATGTACTTGGCGACAAGGTAAAACTGCAAATAGGCCAACAACTACAACGCGCGCAAATTAGATTAGATCCTCCTAATTTAGGCAGTATTGAAATATCGATAAATATTGAAGGTGATAAAACCTCAGTTAGTTTAACTACGAGTAATGCGCAGGTTAGAGATGCCATAGCGCAAACTTTAGAGCAGTTACGTCAGTCTTTGTCGCAAAACTCAAATACCACAGTGGATGTTAATTTGAGTGATAAACAGCAGCAACCTCAACAGCAAAGCGACAATAGCGACATTGCAAATAATCATACCGAGATGCCTTCAATGGATGATGACAACAACACTCGCACGCCTAAATCGCCATTAGATTGGTTGGATTTATTAGTATAACTACCTTGGATTAAGAGAGATAAAAGTGAAAAAAATAATAATAGCCCTAACTGTAATTGCACTTATTGCGGCTGCCTTTTTTGCGGGACAGTTTTTTAACGACAGTGACTCATCAAAAGAAGGTCCGCAAGCAGATATAACAAAAGTCGAATACCACGAAATGGAGCGCTTTATTATAAGCGTATCAGAGGACTCAATTGCCCGTTATTTAGTGCTCGACTTGGTACTTGTGACTTCACCATCTGTATACAACACAGGCACAGAGGCGATGGAGCCGCTTGTAAGAAATGTACTGGTAAAACAGTTTGCCAATATGAGTCATAGCCAAGCAAAAGCCGCTTTTAAAGATATAGATGCGGTTCAAAAAAACTTACTCGAGCAGTTTAATTTAGTGTTAGCGAATACGGTATCTGTTCGATTGGATAACGTACTTATTACGAACGTCTTCATTCAATAGGCCATCGCCATGATGTTGCAAGAAGAGTGGGGCGAGTTAATAACAGAACCACCAGTCACCTTAACGCCACAAAAAGAGACGCAACTATTATCGCAGTACGCTTTTTTGGTGAATAGAGCGGCTGCGCACATGCGTACTCAAGTGGGTGTTATTGTCGATAATGATGATATTTATCAAATAGGCATTATTGCGCTGTTGTCGTCTATTCGTCGCTATGGTCGGGATTTAGATGAGAAGTTTGCTGCATTTGCGTTTAAGCGTATTCGTGGTGCTATGTTAGATGAGTTTAGGCGTGTCGATTGGCGCCCACGACAGTTAAGGCAGCAGTCTCATCAGCTTCGTGATATGAGCCGTTCACTGCAAAAAAAGCTCGGTCGTGATGCAACAGACACCGAAATGTGTGAGGCGTTAGGAATTAACCATAAAGAGCTTATTCAACTGCATTACAGTGAGCAAGCCGAAGCATTTGATAGCCTCGAAGCGCTTCTGGAAGCTAACCCTAATTTAGCGCTTACCTGTGCCCATACACACGAAAAAGAAGAGACAGCAGCCACGCTAAAAGTGGCCATGAGCAAACTGAATACCCGAGAAAAGCTGCTCTTACAATTATATTACATGCACGAAATGAATATGAAAGAAATAGCGTTAACGCTCGATTTAACCGAGGCACGTGTTTGCCAACTTCATAAACAAGCACTTGAAGCGCTTACACAAACGCTTCAAAAAATCTAATACCTAAGGAATAAAGAATGCAAAGAGTTATAGGGTTAATAGTAGTACTTGCAACAGTATTAGGTGGTTTTGCGTTTGCGGGCGGCAACATTGCCACTATGTGGCAGCCATACGAGTTTTTAATTATTTTTGGCGCAGGCTTAGGGGCGCTAATTGTGGGTAATTCAAAGTATGTACTGACAGAAATGCTATCGCAATTAAAGTATCAATTTATTAGTGGTAAAGGAACCGATACGTCTGAGCTGTACCATGACTTACTACTCGTTATTTACTCTTTATTAGACTTAGCCAGAGTGAAAGGCATTAAAGGATTAGATGAGCATGTTGAAAACCCAGAAACCAGTTCTATTTTTCTTGCCTACCCTAAAGTGTATGAGTTCCCACAGCTAGTTACTTTTATTTGCGATAACTTACGTTTATTTAGTATGGGAAAAATAAACTCTCATGACTTTGATGCCATGTTAGAGCAAGAGATTTATACCATTGAAGAGCAACGTCTTAAACCTTCTCATTCACTGGCCAATATAGCTGAAGCTATGCCAGGTTTTGGTATTTTAGCAGCGGTTGGCGGCATTATTATTACCATGCAGCATCTTGATGGGCCTTTAAGTGAAATTGGCTACCATGTAGCAGCGGCGTTGGTGGGTACTTTTATTGGTATTTTTGCTTGTTACTGTTTAATTGCACCACTTGCCTCAGCAATGGAGCAGTATGTAAAAAAACAAGTGGCAATGTTTGAATGTGTGCGTGCCATGTTAGTGGCGCATGCTAAAGGGCATGTGCCTATTGTGGCGACTGATTCAGGCCGAAAATTAATTAATGAAGAAATTAAACCGACCTTTACCACCATGGAAGAGTGGATCACTAACAAGGCGGCTTAATGATGGAAAACAAAAATCAAGAAATCGTCATCAAACGCTCTCGTAGAAGAGCAACCGAAAAGCCTCATGGTGGTGCTTGGAAGGTTGCCTTTGCCGATTTTACTTTGGCGATGATGGCGTTTTTTATGGTGATGTGGATCATGGCGATCACCAATGAATCTGAGCGTGAAGAAATAGCACACTATATGCGAACTCACTCAATTTTTGATGGTGGCCCCGCTATTTTTGATCCTCAAAACAGCCCATTCCCCGTTGATTTAGGGGGATCTCCTTCTGTAATTAAGCACTTAGAGTCGGGAATTACGCCTCCGGACTCTCCAAAACCTGGAATGAGTGAAGTATTACAAGTGCCCGATGGCACCGTTGAGCCTAAAGCTGGGCAAGGCGAGAAGTTAAATTCAGCCATTGATAGCCAATTTGAAGCTTCATCTGAGCTGAGCTTATTACTGGAAAGTATTGATGAACTCAGTAAAGAAGAGTTACTAAAAAATAACTTACTAGTTGAAGAAGTGCCCTTGGGGCTCAGAGTGATCATTAGAGACGACAAGCACCACCAAATGTTTGAACGCTCAAAGTCGCAAATGACTCCGTTTTTTGAAGATCTGTTTTTATACCTTGGCGGCTTAGTAAAAGACATTAATAACAAAATTATTATTTCTGGGCACAGCGACGCCAGCCTATTTATTGATGGTAGCTCTCGTAATTGGGATATTTCTGGCGATAGGGCGCAACAGGCCAGAAAAGTGATGACCATGGGCGGAATGCCATCAAGCCAAGTGTTGCAAGTAAATGCATTCTCCTCTAATCGACCACTGAACAAAGAAAACCAAAAAGCCAGTGAAAACAGACGGGTTGAACTACTTATTTTAACTAAAGATGCAGAGGGAAAATTTAATCAGTTGTTTGATGATAGCAATATTAATAACCCAGTAAAAAAATCTGCCAGTGCGGCAACTGCTAATAAACCTGTGCTACGCCTTGAAGAGAATTATGAGTAACCAATCAGAAACTAAACGAAGTTACAAAAGATGGAATTTAAACCTCAAAGATAATTACGAGCCAGAGTCAGTTCAGCTTGGCGGGGTGGGCGTACAGTTACTTCGCCGCTGCTTTATTGATATTCCACTTTGTCATGGCGTTGCAAAAGACATTAGCGTGGGTGGTGTGGGTTTATTAGTGCCTGCTGAAAAGGCTATTCCTGACAAATTTATTGTGGTTTTTGATAAAGCCAATCGATTGACTGGCAAGGTAACGTACCGCCGCGAAGTAAGTGACAAGTTAGTGTTTTTAGGGGTTGAGTGGATAAGTAAAAATGAGCGCCTACGCAGCGATATAGTTAACCATTTACAGTTACAAGCCCAATTAAAAAAAGCAAAAAAAACCAATGCATAGGCAACATAGAAATGAATCAGGAAATACAGTGATATGAGTAAAACGTTAAGCGCTAAAGCAAAGTTAATTAAAGCGAAAGATTCTGAGCATATTACTCCATTTGCACTAACGCTAGAGCAAAGAGCCTACGAACACGCGCAGCAAAAAGCAGCGCAAATAAACGTCAATATTCGTAAAGCATTGGAGTTAGAACTTGCCCAATTATTTAACGACAGCCGCTTTGATGTAGAAATTTCGCCTTGTTCGCATTCAACCATTAATAGTTGGTTTAAAGAATCGCCTAGAATATTTCTTGCCTGTCCTTTATTTGCACCCACTCAAGGCGAAGCTTTCTTAGCGCTTGATTTTCAAAGTGCTCATAAAACAGCTGATTTATGTTTAGGCGGGCAATTCAATAATTCAGATAATTCAAGCCACGATTACTCGCCTACCACGAATGAATTGAGTGCAACAGAGAGCCGTATTTGTGGCCGTTTATTACAACGCCAAGTGCAAGGTATTCAGGGCTTATTATTTAGAGAACGCTCTGCGCTATTAGGTGAAATACAAAAATCACATGCTTTACCAGAAGCATTACAATATTTGGCTTTTAAAGTGCGGTTTATATTAGAAAGCCAAGTAATAAGTTGGTTTTTATGGCTACCAATTAGCTTTTTTTGCGCAGCCGATAGCGAGCAAGACCCAGCAAGTAGCGACACACTCAATACCGATATGTGGGCACAGTTTGCAGTGCAAGGCCAAATTGAAATGGCGAAGAAAAAAGTCACATTAAAACAACTAAAAGCCTGTGTTGCTGGCGGTGTCTTACCGATTGAGCTTAATGAAGCGGCGCTATTTAATCTAGGGCATAAACAAATATTTAAAGGCCAAGTCGTTGAGCAAGAGGCTGGCTTAGCATTTCAAATCACACAATTATCAAACAATACAACGAGTAATTAAATTATGAACGAAAACCTTGATAGTGCCTTAGCGGGCTTAGAGCTGGATGCTTTTGATGGATTTGATGATAAATCTGCTAATAAAACGAACGAAGGCAGTATGTCATTTTTTCAAGACGTTCCTTTGTTAGTGACTCTTGAAGTTGCAAGTACTGAAATTACCTTAGGCGAGCTTAGCCAAGCCAAAGAAGGCGACGTGCTTAAACTAGATAAAGTAGCCGGCGAAGCGCTTGATGTAAAAGTGAATGGGGTGTTTTTTGCTAAAGCAGAAGTCGTGATGGTTGAAGGGCAGTATGGTTTGAAATTTGCTCAAACAGATACCGCAAAGGATCAGTAAAAAAATGAATAAACGCGTAATTTTTAAAGTTAGCCTACTGTTGATCATGTTGTTTATACCAAGCTGGCTAAATGCAGAAGAACTTACGCTGTTTTCGCTAAAAGATACGGCCGACGGACAAGACTATAGCGTTAAACTGCAAATACTTTTGTTAATGACGGTATTGAGCTTATTACCTGCGCTATTAATGGTTTTAACGTCTTTTACGAGGATTATCATTGTATTGGCGATTTTACGCCAAGCAATGGGGTTACAACAAAGCCCGCCGAATAAAATTTTAATTGGCATCTCACTGATGCTCACCATGTTGATTATGCGACCGGTTTGGCAAGATATTTATCAAAACGCGTATACGCCTTTTCAGCAGCAAACCATAGGATTAGAAGACGCTTTACTCACCGCTGAAAAGCCTTTACGTGCTTTTATGCTCAGACAAACCCGTGAAAGTGAGTTGCGCCAAGTGCTACTAATTGCCAATGAGCCAACGACACTCACCGCCGAAGAAATTCCGTTTGAAGTGTTAATGCCTGCGTTTGTATTAAGTGAGCTTACTACCGCTTTTCAAATTGGCTTTATGTTGTTTATTCCTTTTTTAATTATTGACTTAGTGGTCAGTAGTGTATTGATGTCTATGGGTATGATGATGCTATCGCCGCTGATCATTAGTTTACCGTTTAAGCTCATGGTGTTTGTACTTGCCGATGGCTGGTCAATGATAGCGGGTACACTGGCGGCTACATTTGGAATGTCACCATGACCCCAGAAATGTCGGTAGAGCTTATTTCAAGCGCAGTTTACACCATCATCAAGCTCATTTTAGTGCTTATTGTACCCGGATTATTGTTGGGTATTGTGGTCGCCATTATTCAAGGTGCTACTTCTATCCAAGAGCAAACTCTGACGTTTTTACCCCGTATGTTATTAACCTTGTTAATGGTGGTATTTGCAGGCCATTGGATGCTACAAATTTTGATTGATTGGTTTGATAAGCTCAAATTTATGTTACCTGGGGTATTTGGTTGAGCTCATTACTCTCTTTAACGTCTACTGATTTAGTCAGCTGGATGGGCACGCTTTGGTGGCCATTTGTGCGTTTTTCTGCACTTTTATGGTCTATGCCGGTATTTGATAATCCGGCGGTAACGCCGCGCTCTCGTATTTTAGTGTCTATGATGTTGGCTTTTTTAGTCGCCCCGCAGTTACCGCTAGCCCCTGCTATCGACTTGTTTTCTTTAGATGCCGCCATTTTAACCTTCGAACAAATCATTTTTGGGGTGATGATGGGGCTATCACTGCGCATCTTGTTTGAAGTGATGGCGATGATAGGGCTGATTTTATCCATGCAAATGGGTTTGTCGATGGCGCTTGTTATGGACCCAGGCAGTGGTAATCAAGTTGCCTTGTTAGGGCAATTATTTTGGATTATGTGTGCCTTATTATTTTTTGCTGTTGATGGCCACCTGATAACTCTACAAGTTATGGTGGAGAGTTTTCATAGTTTTCCGATTGGGCGCAGTATTTATGAGTTTGATATTCAATCGATCATTATGCTATTTGCGTGGATGTTCTCCTCTGCTTTACTGCTTTCGCTACCAGGAATAGTCGCCATGTTATTGGTTAACTTAACCTTTGGTGTGGCAAGTAGAGCAGCGCCGTCATTGAATATTTTTGTATTGGGTTTTCCTATGTCGCTGTTGATGGGCTTTTTCTGTGTATTTATGACCTTAGAGTACACTGGAAGTGCGTTTTCAAGGCTAACGTATTATGTGCTAACAACCTTTGCACAGGCGATGAGGTAGCGATATGTCTGAAAATAGCTCGCAAGAAAAAACAGAACAACCCACAGAAAAACGGCTAAAAAAAGCCAAAGAAGACGGCCAAGTTGCGCGCTCAAAAGAGCTTAACACCGCTATTTTATTAATGGTTAGTATTGCTGGGCTATTGTGGTTTGCCAATTTATTTTACAGCTTATTTGTTAACTTAATGAACAGTACCATGGTGCTGGATCACACAATTATAAATAACAAAAAAATGATGCCCATCGCATTGAGTGACGCCATTATGAATATGCTGTCGACCCTTACGCCGTTTTTATTATTAAGCTTTTGCGCAATGTGGATCACTGGGTGTTTACCGGGTGGGTTTGTGTTTTCAAAAAAACTGGTCGCACTAAAAATGAGCAAGCTCAACCCATTAACCGGGTTAGGCAAAATGTTTGGTAAACAGTCGTTAGTTGAGCTGCTTAAATCGATATTAAAAATAACCTTACTGGCGATTTGCTTATATACCTTTTTAACCAAGCTGTGGATGCAGCTGATGATGTTACAAAACTTAGATATCAAAGTGGCGATAGGCCAAGGTATTGAGCTGTTATTTTTATCATTAATGATCACGGTAACTTTGCTGCTTTTTATTGCGGTTATTGATGTGCCTTTTCAGCAAAAACAGATTGCTGATAAAATAAAAATGACCCACCAAGAAGTAAAAGAAGAGCGTAAATCTTCAGACGGTAGCCCTGAGATAAAAAATAAAATTCGGCAAATACAATATCAGCAATCAAACCGAAAAATTGAAGAGCGTGTTCCCACTGCCGATGTCATTGTCACCAATCCAACTCATTATGCTGTGGCAATAAAGTACAGTGAAGAGGCAGCTAAAGCCCCTTATGTTGTCGCCAAAGGCGTGGATGAAATGGCGCTGAGAATACGCGAAGTGGCCCGTATGAATAACAAAGAAATTATAGAAATCCCTGCATTAGCACGGGCTATTTATTTTTCGACCCGGGTCGACCAAGAAGTGCCTAACGGCTTATACAGTGCGGTTGCCTATGTACTGACCTACGTATTGCAACTAAAAGCATACAAGCAAGGGCGTGGGCAAGCACCCGCAGCCTTACCTGAATTAACAATCCCTAAAAACTTACAGAAACCTTAGATGTTGGAGTTATAATTTGAACTGGCGCAGTTTTACTCAACCTTACACCGCTATTCCTATTTTGCTGTTAGCTGTTTTGTCGATGGTTATTTTGCCATTACCAGGATGGCTATTAGATGCATTATTCACTTTTAACATTGTATTGTCGGTGATTGTATTGTTAGTGGCGGTATCTACTAAAAAGCCGCTCGATTTTTCTGTATTTCCGACTATTTTGTTAGTCGCCACCTTGATGCGTTTAACACTAAACATTGCCTCAACACGGGTAGTATTACTGCATGGCCATGAAGGCTCCGATGTGGCAGGTCGCGTTATTCAAGCGTTTGGTGAAGTGGTTATAGGTGGTAACTACGTCGTTGGTATTGTGGTGTTTGTCATTTTAATGGTGATTAACTTTGTGGTTATTACCAAAGGTGGCGAGCGTATTTCTGAGGTGGCAGCTCGCTTTACCTTAGATGCTATGCCTGGTAAGCAAATGGCAATTGATGCGGATTTAAATGCCGGATTAATTGGACCTGAGCAAGCAAAAGAGCGACGTAGCACCATAGCCCAAGAGGCCGATTTTTATGGCTCTATGGATGGTGCCTCAAAGTTTGTGCGCGGTGATGCCATTGCCGGTTTAATTATTTTAGTGATTAACCTACTCGGTGGTGTATCAATAGGTGCTTTTCAACATGGTTTAAGTTTAGCCGAAGCGTTTCAACGTTTTGCCCTATTAACTATAGGTGATGGCTTAGTTGCACAAATCCCCTCGTTGCTGTTAGCCGTTGCTGCTGCAATTATTGTTACGCGAATGAACGATGAAGGTGATGTGAGTGAAGCGGTCGGTAAGCAGTTACTTGCCTCTCCGCGTGTTATTTTTACCGCCGCTTTAATCATGGTCACGCTTGGTATTGTGCCTGGGATGCCAACTGTCGCCTTTTTAGCATTTGCTGCGCCATTGTTTTATGTTGCTTGGCGATTGCAGCGCTCTCTCCCCGATAACTCTTTAATTGAAGCAGAGCAGATGACCGACACCATTTTAAGTGAGCAACAAGCTCACTTAGAGTGGGGAGATATTTCTCATGTTGATAAGTTGTCGGTTGAGCTTGGCTTTCGTTTGGTTTACTTGGCCGATAAAGACAAAGGGGAAGAGCTGGTAAAAACCTTGCGAGGTGTGCGTAAAAATCTCTCTGAACAACTTGGGTTTTTATTACCGGAGATCAGAATAAAAGATAACCTAAAATTAAATCCACAAGAGTACAAAGTAAACTTAGCCGGTGTCCCCGTTGCCAGTGCCAATGTGAATGCCAAAGAGTTACTGGCGTTAAATACCGGGGATGTATATGGCTCGCTAGATGGTGAAATAACCACCGACCCTGCTTATGGGCTTGAAGCTGTATGGATAAAAGATGACAGCAAAACCCAAGCGTTGAATATGGGCTACTCAGTGGTAGATTTAGGCACCATTATTGCCACACACACTGGTAAGGTGATCAAAGAGCATTTAGATGAGCTATTTAGTTATGAGGATGTACAAAAACTCAATGAGCGTTTAAAAGAGATTTCACCTAGCTTAGCGGAAACCTTCGAAAAAGCCTTACCCACTAACTTGCAGCTTAAAGTCATTCGTTTATTGCTTAAAGAGCACATTAGCATTAAAGATATTGTCACCATTGCAGGCACTTTAATAGACAGTGTTGAGGTAACTAAAGATCCTATTCTACTGGTTTCAGATGTGCGCTGTGCTTTGCAAAAAGTATTAGTAAAACAGGTAATGGGTAATCGTGATGAACTCAGTGCTTATAGCTTAGATGAAAAACTAGAAAGTACCTTACAAAGCTCACTCGACCAAGCGATGCAAGCAGGCAAAGTTGTACTGGATAGTTTTGCGGTTGACCCTAATTTACTAGGCCAATTTCAACGCACTATGCCACTGATTGTCGAAGATATGAAATCAAGAGGGGTAACACCTACATTAATTGTGGTGCCACAGTTACGACCCTTGCTGGCACGTTACGCCAAAACCTTTACTAAAGGCAGCTTAGTAGTTCTTTCTTATAATGAAATTCCAGATACCATTCGTGTTGATATACTCGGATCGTTGGGATAATTAGTTAGATTTCATCTATAAAATGAACTTAGCATGAATTTTGTAAGTAATATTTGCAATTAATTCTATTTAACTATAGTCTATTGTTTTTATTATACATAGTTACTAGTTTTTATGTTGGTAAAAAACAATGCATAAGTAAATTAAATGGCAAACTATGCGAAAGCATAGGACGCAAAGCTTCCAGTCTAAGGCAATCGCTACGATCGTGGGGTTACATTAACTTAGTGATATTAATTAATACCTTGTTTGTATTTGTTGTATTTCGCTATTCATTTAAAAAACTTAATTGTTCTCTAAACTTATACGGAATACTCATGAACGGATTTCCTAACATTATTAAATTTGCACTTCCTTGTGCATTATTTTTGACGCAATCAGGGCAGGCTGCAGAACAAAATCTGGTCCAAAGTTATGAAAACTCGACTTGGACTGTTAAGGGCGATTCTTTCGCTTGTTCGCTACAACAGCGCTTTGAAAATTATGCGTTGCTTGAAGTTAAAACCGTGCCAGCACAGCAGCAACAACTTGTGTTTACTTGGCTTTTAAAAGATAAGCCAATAACCCGCTTGCACGTTTCATCACGCAAAGCCGATTGGCAATCAGCAAATACAGTACTCACCCCACTTAACTTCACATCAACAGATATCGAAGACAATAAAGTGCAATTTTCAGCGGATGTAAGTGCTTTACTTCGTTTAATTAAGCAAGGTGGTTGGTTAGACACTCTAGTCAGCTTTAAAGATGAGCAGTTGCGCCTAACGTTTACCAATACCCATAGCGATGAAATAGTTGCAGATTATCAACAATGTTTAAATAACCTTTCTCCGCTTTCTTGGGAGCAAGCACGTGATCATCAGTTACAGTTTGCCAGCGGGCAGCGCACGGTAACAGCTGAAAAAGACTTAAAATTTCTAAAGGATTTAGTGCATTATATTTCTTTAGACAATCGCGTTAGTAAAGTACTTGTGGATGGCCACACCGATAATACAGGCTCGCCGCTATCTAATCGGCTGCTTTCAAAAGAAAGAGCGGATGACGTAGCTTCAAGACTCATTGAATTTGGTTTACCCAAAGACATGTTAGAAGTGAGAGCGCATGGTCAACGCTACCCCATTATTAAAAATTCAAAGCAGGGCGCATCGTCTAATCGCCGTGTTTTAGTTCGTCTTTTCAGACACTCAAGTTAATTGCATCGTAAGGGAATTATATGAGTCAAAGATACCTCTTATGGATCAGTGAACAACAGCCAACGCCTGAAATTCAGCAAGTTGTATTTGCCGAAAATTTTAAGTTTTTGCATACAAACTCCATCAGCGATGCGGTTAGTCACTGTCTTATTAGTAAACCGGAACTCGTGTTTGTTGATGCTGATACTCAACAACTCGAGCTGGTTGAATTAGTAAAATTACTGCGCAAAACATGCCCAACCTCACAAATTGTTACTTTAGTGGATTCATCGCAAAGTGAAATTGCTTCAAAAACAATTAATACCGGTGGCGCTGTTGATTATCTCTTAAAACCTTTCTTTGCTGAACAGCTTAAAAAAACAATCAGAAACACTGATTCAATGAAGCATGGGTTTGAAGATTTAATCGCTGTTTCTACTAAATCACAGCAAGTATTACGTTTAGCCAACCGCGCTGCACATACCTCAGCAGGCGTGTTAATCACCGGCGAGTCTGGAACAGGTAAAGAGAAGCTCGCGCACTTTATTCATAAAGCTTCAGATCGCAAAGATAAGCCATTTATTGCAGTTAACTGTGCTGCTATCCCAGAAAATATGCTCGAAGCTATGTTATTTGGATTTAATAAAGGTGCGTTTACCGGCGCTGTAAATACCCAGCCAGGCAAATTTGAATTAGCCAATGGCGGTACTATTTTACTCGATGAAATTACTGAACTACCGCTCGATTTACAAGCTAAGTTACTGCGCGTATTGCAAGAGCGCGAAGTTGAAAGACTGGGTAGTCATCAAAAAATCAATTTAGATATACGCATTATTGCCGCCTCCAACCGCGTACTGCGTGAACAGGTTGAGCAAGGCGCTTTTCGTGAAGACTTATTTTATCGTTTAGATGTATTACCACTTAGTTGGCCTGCACTTCGGGATCGTGTTGATGACATCATCCCATTGGCACGTCACTTTATAAAAAAATACGGCAGCTCTGAATTTCACATTAGTAAACAAGCAGAAGATGTGATGCTTTGTTACAACTGGCCAGGGAATGTGCGTGAAATTGAAAACGTAATCCAACGCGCCTTAGTGATGGCAAGAGGGGCAGAGATTCAGGTTGAAGACTTAAATTTACCGCAATGCTCACCGGCGGCGGCAGCTTATTGTGCCACCCAGTTAAAAGAAAATAAAAAGCAGGCAGAATTTGATTACATATACAGTTTGTTGAGTCGATTTAAAGGGCATCGCACCCAAACAGCACAGGCGCTTGGGGTAACTACCCGAGCATTAAGATACAAAATTGCCGCAATGCGTGAATGCGGTATTGATATTGATGCAATTGCATAATTTGAAGGAAAAATAAAATGTCGCCAATTGAAAGTCAACAAATGATGCTGGGCAAAATGATGGACATGCAAAAAATTGCAGGTCCAGAAAGTATAGAGCCGGCTGCTATCAGTAATCAAAATGTAAATATTAGCGAAGATTTTAAGCATGTTATTCGCTCTATCAACGCCCAACAAAATATAGCTGGTGAGATGGTAAAAGCCGTTGATACCGGTGAAAGTGAAGACGTAGTAGGGGCGATGATTGCCAGTCAAAAAGCAGGGCTTAGTTTTTCTATGCTAATGGAAATGCGCAATAAAGTGCTCAATGGCATTGATGATGTCATGCGCATGTCACTGTAGAGGCTGATATGAAAGGAGAATTAGCAAAAGTACCTGAGCAAAATGAGAATAACCTAAAAGAAAGAGTGGTTAATCTCTCAAATAAATTAAATTTTGGTAGCTCAGGTGACAGAAGTGTCGCGACCATTGCTCTACTAGCGACATTAGTAGCGGCAACCATAGTCCTTATTTTATGGACATCGGCTAAAAACTACGTGCCGCTCTACGGTAACCAAGAAAGCTACGATAAAGCCAATATTTTAGAGATTTTAGATAAAGAGCAAATCACGTTTCGCATTGATACCGATAGCGGTAATATTTTGGTTCCTCAAGAAAAGCTGGCGGATGCACGTATTACGCTTGCAGCCAGAGGAATAAAAGCCTCTATGCCTGAGGGAATTGAAAATATTAGCGATAAAGTGTCTATGGGCACCAGTCAATTTATCGAATCTATGCAATACCAACATGCCTTAGAAGGTGAGCTGGCGCGCACCATTATTAACATGCAAGGTATTCGTAACGCGCGCGTACATTTAGCGGTACCTAAACGCAGCTTGTTTGTTGGTCGTACTGAGCAAAAAACCGCAGCGTCTGTGATGGTTGATTTAGCGCCAGGCCATGAGCTTAAACCAGAGCAAGTGGAAGCCATTATTGCACTGATTATTGGCAGTGTGCCAGGGCTTGATTCTCGTTCTGTGTCGGTGGTGGATCAGCGCGGTAAACTACTCAGCGGCGACTTATTTGATACCACCCCAGTAGGCAAAGAAACCGATAAAAAACTCGCCTTTATCGAAAAAGTTGAGCGCAACATAGAGCAACGTGCCTCTATTATGTTGTTGCCAATTTTAGGCGAAGGCAATTTTAGAATTCAGGTTTCAAGTGATGTTGACTTTAGCGTGGTAGAAGAAACCCGTGAAATGGTTGACCCACAAAATGTATTAACACAAGAGTTTATTAAATCTGATAGCACCCTAGATCAGCTGGCGGCGGGCATTCCGGGTTCTTTAGCTAATGAGCCACCAGTGCCTAATGAACAAGCTGAAGATGAAAACAACGAGCGTACTTCACAACGAAGTGAGAGCAAGCGACAGTTTGAAAATGGCCGCTCAGTCACTCACACCCAATTTGAAGTAGGCCGAATTAAAAACATGAGCTTATCGGTACTTATTAATGAGCAAGTAGCAGGTACTGCTGATGGCTGGAGCGAAGAAAAGCTCGCTTCATTAGGTGAAATGGTAAAAAAAGCCACGGGGTTTAACGACGCACGCGGCGATCAATTCAACATAACTAGCTTTGCCTTTGTAGAACAAAAAATACTTGCCCCAGGTGAAGGCCTTGAGTGGTGGCAAATGCCAGAGCTTAAAGAGTATGCCCGTTATATTGTTGGCACTTTAATTAGTTTATTGCTGATTTTATTTGGCGTGCGTCCATTAGTTAATCACTTAATTAAAGGCAAAAGTAACGACGCAAACAACGCCATGGCAACCACAGATAATGAGGTTAAGTCAGTCTCTGCAACAGAAAGACAAAGTAGTCCGCTTGATGAAGCCATTAATGCGAAATCGCAAATAGAAAACTTAACTGCCAAAGAGGGCGCAAGCGAACATCAAAATATGTCGTTACCGCAAATAGGCAATGACTTTGAAGAACAGATAGCGCACATGCAGTTACTTGCTAATAAAGAAACCGAGCGTGTCACATCGGTAATAAAATATTGGGTAGAACAAGGAGTTGAAATTGAATCAAGAAAAGCTTGATAAAGGCTCACAATTACCGGCGTTAGATCGCGCCGCTATTTTATTGCTAAGTATGGGCGAGGAAAACGCCGCCAGTGTTATTCGTAAATTAGGCCGCCGTGAAGTGCAGGCTATTTCTGAGCGTATGGCTAAAATTTCAAACGTTACTCAACATGATGTTGCAGGCACCTTGAGTGAATTTTTTGATTGCTACCGCAATGAAAGTGGCGTCAATGGTGCATCGCGTGTGTATTTAGAGCGAGCACTCGATAAAGCCGTCGGTAGAAAGCTTGCCAAAACTATGCTTGATGATATTTATGGTGGTGCCATGAATGACGATTTACGTCGTTTAGAGTGGATCCCGCCTGAACTTATCGTGCGCTTTTTAGAGCAAGAACACGTGCAAATGCAGGCGCTGTTTTTGGCTTTTTTACCGCCAGAGCAAGCCTCTGCCATTATTGTGCTGTTTCCAGAATCTAAACACGATGACTTACTTTATCGTATTGCGAGTCTTCGTGAAGTGAGTGAACACGTTATTGATGATGTGCGCTTAACGCTTGAATCGTGTATTGAATTTGTTGGCCGCCAAGTTGGCGCGCAGGTCAATGGCGTCGATAAAGCAGTTGAAATTATGAATCGTTATAACGGTAATAAGAGCCAAATTATCGAACTAATGAAAAAACATAACACTAACGTGGCTGATGAAATACAAGAAAAAATGTACGATTTTGACAGCTTAATTAAGCAAACAGACGAGACATTAACCTTGTTGCTTAATGACATTCCTGATGAGTTATGGACGATGTCATTAAAGGGTGTGAACAGTGATTTTTTAGCGCGTGTTTTAGGTGCACTACCTAAACGTTTAGCGCAAGTGTACCAACAGCAAATAGACGGCTTAAGTGCACAACCACTGAGCAAAGTGATTGCCGCCAGAAAAGAAATTATGTCGATAGTTAGAGACATGAGCAAACAAGGTGATATTGAATATCGCTTATTTGAAGAAGAGACTGCAGGCTAGCTATGAGTCAAGCATTTAGGTTTCCCACTTTAAATAAAAATGAGCAACATCAAACGCTGCAAGAGCGTTTAGATGCTGCTCAGCGTGTTGGTTTACAGCAGGGCTATGAAGAAGGGCTCGCGCAAGGGGCTGCCAATAAGCAAAGCGAATTAGAGCAACAAATGGAGCAACAAATAGAGTTGCGTGTTGCTGAGCGTCTTGAAGCGCAAAAAACACAGCTTATTGAACGTTTTAACACTTTATTCGACAAAGCGAATAACGAACTACTTAACTTTAATGATGAGTTTAAACAAGACATTGCCTTGATGATAAACAAGTTAGCAGAGCACGTTATTGACTGCGAGCTAAAAGTACGCCCCGAAATACGCGCGCAGCTTATTGAAAAAGCCATTACCTTGCTTAGCAATCGCGATGTAGTAACAAAAGTTATGATCTCAGGGGCTGATCGCCACTGCTTTAATGATGCGCGTTTAGCTGAATTTTCGGTGCCGATTTACTTTGATGAGGCTCTGATCAGTGGAGACGTTGAATTGGTGGCAGAGCAACAAACACATCGGTTTTCTTTTTCAGAGCGCCTACAAAGCTTACTGGGTGAAGTGATACCTGAAATACTCAAAGCGCAGCCACATGACTAACCCCCTACACACTAGTTTAAAATCTGCGCTGACAGCGCTAACCCCGCCTGAATTAGTTAAAAGCTATGGTCGTTTAACACGAGTCAATGGTTTAACACTTACCGCGACGGGTGGGCAATTCGCTATGGGCGAAAAGTACCAAGTTGAGAGTGTTGACGGTCACTGGTATGACGCTGAAGTTGTGGGTTTTAATCAAGATGAAGCCTATTTAATGCCCTTGAAAAAAATACAAAATTTATATTCTGGTGGGCGAGTCAGACCAGTTATAAAAAACAGCCATGTGGCTATTTCAGAAAAGCTATTAGGGCGAGTAATTGATGCGCAAATGCAACCCATTGATAACTTAGGCCCACTTGAACAAGACAGCACAATGAGTGCTTGTAAATTGGGTAACGATTATTCTTTAACGCCACTGGAGCGCAAAGGCGTTACCGAGCCGTTAGATGTGGGTATTCGCGCTATTAATAGCCTATTTAGTGTGGGTAAAGGCCAGCGGTTAGGGTTATTTGCAGGTTCGGGTGTGGGTAAAAGTAAATTACTTGGCATGATGACCCGTTTTACCTCGGCCGATGTAGTTATTGTAAGCCTAGTCGGTGAGCGTGGTTGGGAAGTAAAAGATTTTATTGAGCAAAGCCTAGGTAAAGAAGGGCTAAAAAAGGCCATTGTAATAGCATCACCGGCGGACGATTCTCCCTTATTGCGTATTAAAGCCGCCGAGCTTAGTCATAAACTGGCGGCCTATTTTAGAGATAAAAACTCAAATGTATTGCTATTAATGGACTCATTAACCCGCTATGCGCAAGCACAGCGTGAAATTGGCCTATCGGTAGGCGAGCTGCCCGCATCTAAAGGGTACCCGCCATCGGTATTTAGTAAATTAACCCAGTTGGTTGAAAGCTCCGGTAATAGTGAAAAAAGTAAAGGCAGCATGACCGCCATTTATACGGTATTGGCTGAAGGCGACGATCAACAAGACCCAATAGCCGATAACGCCCGAGCAATTCTTGATGGCCATATAGTATTGGATCGCACCTTAGCAGAAAAGGGCCACTATCCGGCCATTAATATTAGTTCATCGATTAGTCGAGTGATGCCAAATATAGTGAGCGATGAGCAATTGAGCTTTTGTTATAAATTGAAAAAACTTTATAGCCGCTATATGCAAGTACATGAGCTTATACCTTTAGGGGCGTATCAGGCAGGTAAAGATCCGGAACTCGACAGTGCGGTAAATTTGTATCCAAAAATCGAATCATTTTTATGCCAAGGATTGAACGAACAAGTGGATTTCTCACAGTCAGTGAATCAGTTAAATGCAGTGATGGGTGAACTGAATGCTTAATAAATTTTTAGGATTACAACAACAAAAATTAGATAAAATGCTGGCCGAGCAAACTCAATTACAACAAAGAAGTAACTTAGAGCAGCAGCGACTATTGCAGCTACAGCAGCACATAAACAGTATGGATAAAAACCAGCAAATGAGCTCAGCGATAAGCTTACAAAATTTATCAGGGATGAAACGCATTTTGTCTGGTTTGTCAGCGCAGCAACAAGCGCGGATTAATGATTCACAGCAAGATGAATTACGTCAACAGCAAGCTTGTTTTAAGCAAATGAGCTTCACCAAAGGCATAGAAGGAATAGTGAGTAATAGGCATCGTGCTGATCAAAATAAAGCGCAGCAACAAGAAGCTAAAGTTTTAGATGAAATGATCAGCCAAGCACATAGTCGTACCCTACATAAATAACTGCTAATTTTTGCTACAATGGCGGCAAAGTAATTTAGGGTAAATAGCGTGCTGCCGGTTCAAGAAATATATAACTCACTCATTGATGCATTAAAAGCCAACCCAATCACCTTACTGCAAGCGCCGCCTGGTGCAGGTAAATCAACGTGGTTGCCATTACAGCTTATGCGCGATGGGCATTATAAACACATAGTGATGTTGGAGCCTCGGCGCTTAGCTGCACGTAATATTGCCAATTATTTAGCGCATTGCCAAAACGAATCCCTTGGACAAAGTGTTGGTTTACGGGTGCGAGGTGAGAGTAAAGTAAGTGCGAACACGCGCCTTGAAATAGTCACCGAAGGCATGCTGACACGCATGTTACAAAATGACCCTGAGCTCAGTGATGTTGATTTACTGATTTTTGATGAGTTTCATGAGCGCTCTATCGCAGCAGATACCGCGCTGGCTTTTGCTTTAGAATCGCAAGCGGCGCTACGTGAAGACTTAACCATTATGCTGATGTCGGCCACCCTCGATAGCGATCGTTATACCGCATTTTTTAATTGCCCAGTTATTCAGTCAAGCGGGCGAAGTTACCCGATTGACGAAATATATTGCCCAATAAAAGATGAAAGCCGCTGGCTTGATGCCATCCCCGCTATTATAAAACAAGCACTCAATGAGCAAACCGGCAGTGCGCTGGTATTTTTACCCGGCCAACGAGAAATACTGCGCGTGCAACAAGCATTGAGCGACTTACCTAGTAACTGCCTAGTCGCCACTTTATTTGGTGAGCAAGATAAAGCCAATCAACAAGCTGCAATAGCACCTGCGCCTCAAGGGATGCGAAAAGTAGTACTGACCACCAATGTTGCCGAAACCAGCTTAACCATTGAAGGCATTCGAATTGTGATTGATAGCGGCAAGCGCCGTGCAGCCAGCTTTAATTTAAAAACCGGTGTCACTGAGCTGACGACTCAAAGTATATCGCGTTCATCGGCAGTACAACGCGCAGGGCGTGCAGGACGAATAGAACCAGGGGTTGTGTATCGGTTAGGTTCCAAACAAACTTTTGAGCGACGAAACAGCCACGATAACCCTGATATTCTTACCTCAGATATTAGCCAACTGATGCTAGAGGCGAAGCAGTGGGGTGCAAGTATTAGTGAACTCACCTTACTTGACCCGCCGAGTGAGCAACAATGCAGCCAAGCTACTAATTTATTATCTATGCTTGAAGCTATAGATAGCCACGGTAAGCTCACCGCACTGGGGAGTAAAATGTTGGGCTTTGGTGCCGATATTCGCCTAGCGCACATGTTATTAAAAGCGCAAATGCTAGAACCACAGTTAAGTGGGATTTATCGCTTAGCTATTTATTTAGTCGCCTTACTAGAAAGCCGAGTTAGTACTGCCAATGAGCTCAACCTAGCACTGCATAGTCAACAGCAGCGTCCGCATCCTGTGTTTAAGCAACAATTAAATTATTGGTTAAAACGCTTAAAATTTACCGACAGCAAAACAGATTTAAACACCGATCATTTAAGCTTATTAGTGTCGCTTGCCTACCCAGATCGCATCGCTAAAAAACGCGGTAATGGCTACTTACTTGCTAATGGCGCAGGGGCCGAGCTAAACCCTGACTACTGGCATAATGACGAATATATAGCTATTGCCAGTATGGGCGGACACAAAGGCGGGCGAGTTTTTGCGGCCACGGCGCTAAATCCAGTAGCGCTTAAAGAGTATTTACCGCATTTATTCACTGAGTTGACCCGCTGCGAGTTTGATGAAAAAGCTGCTAGGTTTATTCATCAAGATGAAGTAAAACTTGGAGAAATTACCCTTAGCAGCCAACCAAGTAAACATAAGCTTGATAAAACAGAGCGTGCCAAGGCATGGCTTAGTGTGTTTGCCAAGCAGGGCTTTTCACTGTTTTACGAGCAAAAAGAAAGTGAGCAGTTACTTATTAGAATGTGCCTAGCCAGCAAATTGATGCCAGAACAGTTTCCTGTTATTAATCAGCAGCAGCTCATTGAAACAGCAGGTGATTGGTTAGGGGTATACCTTGAAGATATTAAAACTCTTGAGCAACTTAAAAAGTTTAATTATTTTGAGGCACTACAAAACTGTTTTAATTGGCAACAGCAAAGCGAGCTAAAATCTTTACTCCCACTGCGACTAACAGTACCAAGTGGCTCTAACATAAAAATTGAATACCAACTTGATGGCCCCGCCAAGCTTAGTGTGCGCATGCAAGAGGTATATGGTTTAACCAGTACACCCATGTTAGCTAACGGTAAATTAGCATTGCTAATGGAGTTGTTATCGCCAGGCAAGCGTTCACTACAGTTAACCCAAGACTTAGCACATTTTTGGAATAGTAGTTACCGCGAGGTACAAAAAGAGATGAAAGGGCGCTACCCCAAGCACTTTTGGCCAGACGACCCTGCCAATAGCGTTGCCACCAATAGAGTAAAAAGCAGAATGTGATCACGCTTCCTTAATGTCACTTAATGTTAAACGTTGACCATGCAAATAACGAACATTTTTGGGCGTTTTACAAGCGACTAAACTACTATTACTTTAATGCTGACATTTTACAGAGTAAGGCTTACTACGCTAGTGTACATATGAGCAGTAAGGTAGCGAGCGTTTGTAACTAATTGAAGATGCAGCTAACAATCTAAAAGTGATAATAGAGGGAACATGCATGAAAGGCGTTATCTTTAGAGGGCTTGAGGCACTGGTTATTGAAAAATGTGGCATGGCAGCATGGGACGACTTACTTGAAAAAAATGCACCGGAGGGTCGTGTTTATATTTCTGCAGAAAGTTACCCGGATGAAGAAATAGTTGGTTTAGCCCAAGATGTAGCAACTGCACTTTCTATGTCTATGCCAGAGGTATTAAAAGCCTTTGGAGAGTATTTATTTTCTCACTTAAAGGCACGTCATCCAAGCATTGTTGCTAACTTTAATTGTTTTGCTGATCTCATTATTGGTATTGATAAAGTAATTCATGTTGAAGTAGCTAAGCTTTATCATGAGCCTAATTTACCTGAAATTGACGCCCAAATTATTGAAGACGGGTTTATTTTAATGCGTTACAACTCTAAGCGACAGCTTTGTATGTGCGCCGAAGGGCTTATTTTTGGTGCTGCGGCTCATTATGGGGTTGATGCTAAACTTAATCATGCCCAGTGTATGCATGATGGGTTTGATTCGTGTTTAATTGAAATAAAATATGAGACTCCCCATGGCTGAAGACGACTACAATTATAAAAAAGCGTATTTGCGCGAAAAATCAGCCAGAGATCAATTAGAAACCCTACTAGAAGACAAAACACGGGCATTGTTTATTGTTAATCAAGAGCTGGAAGAAAAGCTCGAAACGGTTAAAAACCAACAAATAACCTTAATGCAAAGTGAAAAAATGGCCACGCTAGGGACACTCTCTGCTGGGATGGCCCACGAAATAAATAACCCGCTTGCTTACATAACCAGCAATGTAGAAAGTATAAAATTTATAAAGCCCGTGTTGGTTTCGTTAATGACGGCGGCTCAACAATTTGTAGATAAATCGATTTCAGTATCGCAGTTAGAGTCTATTTTAGTTCAGCTCAATCAAGAGAACGATTTAAGCTTTATTGTGGACGATATTGATGACTTAGTTGATGATACCCAAGAGGGATTAGAACGTATCGCTCATATTGTTAATAACCTTGTTGACTTTGCAAGCCTAAAAGACAACGTAACTGCAATGGCAGATATTACAGAATCACTCAATAGCACACTAAAACTACTCGACAACCAGCTAGGGACATGTGCTATAGAGTTACACATTGAAAAGTTACCTCTAACACGGTGTAATATATCATCGATGAAACAAGTGTTTGTAAACTTATTAATTAATGCCAAACACGCCTGCGACGATTTGCGCGATCAGCAAGGAAAAATAAGAGTTAAGCTGTTTGCCAATGAAAACAATATTTACATAGAGGTAGCAGATAACGGCTGTGGAATGGACGCTGATACACTTAAACAAATGTTCGATCCCTTCTTTACCACTAAACCCGTAGGCCAAGGCACTGGTATGGGAATGGCTATAGTTTACAATGTACTTAAAGAGCACAATGGCACTATAGAGGTTGAAAGTGAAGTGGGTATGGGGTCTTTAATACGTTGTGTAATACCTATTACTACATAACATTGTAAGCTTAAAGTTTACAATGCAGGCATGGCTACAAAGTGTGTTGTGGTTATTGAGCGTAGGTATAAGTATCTTAACTCGATACTTCTTGTCCGCCGTGTTGCTCGGCTAAATCATCAAGTTCGGCAACGGTATAATCAAATCCGCTTTCATCATATTCGTAGCTTACTTTAACGCTGTCGCCGCCATTAAAAAGACGTGTTTTTACGTCATTGACTGGCCAATCTTTTAATTCGTGTAAAAAGCGGTTGGCTACTTGTGATGACTCAAACCGGTAACTAATCTCTGTTTTCATAAATAATAATACCCTGATAATTTTACCCTCGTAGTTTGTTGATTTTTACCAAGGAGTCAAGTTATCTACTTTAAAAGGGCAATAAATTATGAGTTTATAGATACTTATCGGTCATAGTAATCTAAATTGGAGTGTTAACAGTATAAAGCTTGTTTAAAAAACAATAACCATATAACAATAACGGAGTAGGCAATGAAACATTTAGTGACCTTAGTTGGGCTTATCGCTTTTTTAATGGTGGTACTACCGGGACCTCTTTATAAATTTAATATTGTTGAACTAGGTACTGCCTTTGCTGGTTTTAGATTAGGCGTTTATGTTGGTGGGGCAGCATTAGCCTTATTATTAGTTCAAGTGCTATTCATGCGTAAAACAGTGAGCCTAACCAGTGCAGTGGTCACGGTTATTTTTGCAGCTGTTGCGATTGCAATGCCGATTAACATGATGAATACAGCAAAAAGTGTTCCGCCAATTCATGATATTTCTACCGATTTAATTAACCCACCTAAGTTTGTTGCGGTTGTGCCTTTACGTGCTGATGCACCTAACCCTGTTGCTTACGCGGGTGAAGAAACGGCAGCGCAGCAACGTGAAGCGTACCCAGAACTAAAACCGCTCGAGTACAACCAAACCCAAACAGAGCTGGTGGCAGCAATTACTAAAGCCATGGAAAACTTAGGCTGGGAACTGGTTAATAGTGATGTTAATAATGGCATTGTTGAAGCAACAGACACCACGACCTGGTTTGGCTTTAAAGACGATGTTGTGGTTCGTATTAACGATAAAGGCAGTAAGCGTGTGGTCGACATACGTAGTAAATCACGCATTGGTAAAAGTGATTTAGGTAAAAATGCACAGCGTATTAAAACACTGATTGACGAGTTAAATGCCGTTGTTGTGGAATAATTGAATACTAATAAACAGCCCTGCACTTTATGGGGCTATTTGCAGTTGCACATGATCAGCTTATGTTCATAGCTGACAATGCATACTGTGGATGATTTTTAATAAACTATGGAGTTATTATGAAAACAGTCGGATATGCAGCAAAAAGCCAAGGTTCTGAGCTTACAGAGTTTTCTTTTGAGCGCCGCGATTTACGAAATAACGATGTAGCAATAGAAATTTTATATTGTGGTGTGTGCCATTCAGACTTACACGCAGTGCGTAACGACTGGGGGGGTAGTAATTACCCATTAGTTCCTGGGCACGAAATTGTAGGTAAAGTAATATCAGTCGGTAGTGATGTAAAAAAATACAAACAAGGCGATACCGTTGCCGTAGGGTGTATGGTTGACTCCTGCCAAAGCTGTGACCAATGTGATAATCACGAAGAGCAATTTTGTCGTGAAGGCATGGTCGGTACTTACAGCGGAACCGATAGAGTTAACGGCGAAATGACTCAAGGTGGTTACTCTAAACACGTTGTAGTACGCGAAGAGTTTGTATTATCAGTGCCTGAAAACTTAGAATTATCGCGCGTGGCGCCGTTACTTTGCGCCGGTATTACTACTTATTCACCGTTACATAAATGGGGTGTAAAAACAGGTAGCCGTGTTGCTGTGGTAGGCCTTGGTGGATTAGGTCATATGGCGGTTAAAAATGCAGTAGCAATGGGTGCAACCGTTACTGTTATTGGTCGTACAGAGTCTAAAAAAGAAGATGCAATTAAGCTCGGCGCACAGCATTATTTAGTATCAAACAATGATGATGAAATGAAAAATGCGCAGTCAGCGTTTGATGTCATTATTGATACCGTGCCTGTAAAGCATGACTTATCAATTTACACACCACTACTTGATATCGATGGTACCTTGGTTATTGTTGGCCAAGTAGGCCCAGTAGATGAGCTAAACACAGTTCCTCTTTTAATGGGTCGTCGTCGTGTGGCTGGTTCGTTAATTGGCGGCATTGCAGAAACACAGCAAATGCTTGATTTTTGTGGTGAGCACAACGTACTGCCAGAGTGCGAAATGATCAACATAGACGAAATTAACACCGCTTATGAGCGTATGGAACGCTCTGATGTGAGATACCGTTTTGTTATTGATATGTCATCTATTAGCGTTTAATACGCTAAAGAGTAAAATGTAAAAAAGAGCCGCTTAGCGGCTCTTTTTGTTTTTATTAACAAGGCTGTGCCTGTTTAGTTTTGTTGCCGCTAATTTGTATATAACTAAGCAGCCACATTAACAGCCCACCTAAAAATAAAGCCGCAGCAACATAGCCTGTTTGATTTGGCGCTGCCCCTTTTGCAATAGCAATGCCGCCAACCCAAGGGCCAATAGCATTTGCAATATTAAACGCACACTGCACTAATGCCCCAATCATGGCGTGGCCGTCAGGTGATACATCCATTAATAGCGTTTGCACTAAGGTTGATAGCCCTAAGCTGCAGCCAATAAAAAATATAACCGCATACAGCAGATAAATATTATAGCTGGCACTGACATATGCAAATGCAAAAACAATGGTAGAGGCAAGCGTAAATCCGGTGGTTTTTATCGCTGATTTATCGGCAGCTTTACCTAGTACGTAATTACCGAGCGTAGAGCCAATACCAAACATCACCATAGCAATTGAAATTGTATAGGGCGCGCTCTGAGTGACCTCTAAGATCGTATCGGCCACATAGGTATAAATACAAAATACGCCACCAAAGCCAATAATAACAATCCCTAATATTGACCAAACCAGTTTGTTTTTTAGCACCCCTAATTCGTTGAGTAAGTTCGAAGTATGGGTGTTTTTAACATTAGGCACCACGTTATACACAAAAATAAAGGCAATAAACGCCAACACCCCAGCCGCAGCGAGGCAATAACGCCAACTAAGATTTTGCCCAACCAATGTCACCACCGGCACACCAACGATAGTGGCTATGGTTAAGCCCATAAACACTTTTGACATAAAGCTAGCGCGTTTTCCTTGCGGTGCTATATCAGAGGCCAGTAATAACGCGGCACCAAAATAAGCGCCATGGGGAAGGCCACTTAAAAACCTAAACAGCACCAGTTGTTCTAACGAGGTCGCTAATGCACTTAAACTGTTTGAAATACACATTAAGCTTAAAAATAATAATAGCGCTCGTCGTTTTCGCATATTTGCCGTTGCCAACATTAAAATGGGTGCGCCAACCACCACCCCAAGAGCATAAGCACTAATAGCATAACCACTTTGTGACGGGGTACTGCCAAAAGCCTCACTAATTAATGGCAACATAGGCATCATAGAAAATTCAGATAACCCCAAAATAAAAGTACCCAACGCCAGCACAATTAAAATAGCGGTTCTATTGGGCTGACCCGACGGCGATGTAGTATCAACGGCCATATAAAATCCTTGAAGATAATAAATAAAATTTAATAACAAACTAAACGCCAGTGCGTTTAAAAATAAAGCACACACGCTTATTTAGTTGAATGTGGAAATGAGGAGTAAAGAGGCGTGCATTTTAAATTAAAAGCTCTCTTTCGTCATGGACTAAACCATAATTTAAGATGAATAAAATTTAACTTAAGCCAACCAAAGGATGGTTAAGTAAGTTCAGCAAAGTATTAACGCAATCAAAAATAAGCAGTGTTAAATTTAAAATGTAATGTTAACTTGACTTTTTGTAAGGCATGAATGATATTTGTAAAGTAAACATTACTTTTAAAAACAGGATAAAGGCAATGAAAGCAGAATTAAATTTAAAACAACGCCAAATTAAAAATACCAGTTACCTAGCTAAATGGACCTTAATATGGCTTTTTACTTTAGCTATTTGCAGCTTTGGCCCCACTTTAATCTGGGATCGTTCAGCGCTAATTAGTGGCTTTTTTATTATTATAAATTTGGCTGCTGGCGTAGGGATGATTTTAGCCAACAAGCGCTATTTGCAAGGCATGGATGAATTAATGCAAAAAATACATCTCAGTGCCATGGGGTTTACCTTAGGTGCAGTGTTAGTAGGCGGGCTGGCATACACCAATTTACAATTGAGTGGTTTAATTGATTTTAAAGCGCAAATACCCGACTTAATGTTTTTAATGGGGGCGGTGTATTTAATTAGTGTGTATGTGCTTAATAAACACTATTGCGCAGGTGATGAATGAAAAATAGATTAAAAGTGTTAAGAGCCGAGCATAATTTCACTCAAGCAAAGTTGGCCGAGCTGTTGGATGTATCGCGCCAAACGATTAATGCCATTGAAAAGGGCAAGTTCGATCCCAGCTTGCCACTGGCTTTTAAGGCCGCAAGGTTGTTTAAACTTAAAATAGAAGACATTTTTGATGACGAACAGGGTTAAAAATTAACAAAGTGCGACAATATGTCGCGCTTTTTAACTTGCCGCAGTACGTATAATTTACCTACAAAATTTTTGTGGTAAATCAATAATGACTGATAAAAAAAATCCCCTAACCTCCTATTTAGTATCGCCTTTGGCACTTGTTATAAGTGGCGTACTATCGCCTGTTGCCTTTGCAGATGACGCCTCAATTGAAGTGATTGAAGTACACGGTCAAGCACAAAACAAACACCTATCGTTAGGTTCATCTGAATCGTTATTAACTGATTTAGGTGTGGACTTTTCAGCCGCCGGTGGCATGGCTAACTTACCTGTTTTAAATGGTTTAATGGGCGATAGAGTGGCGGTACTGGTCGATGGAGCGCAAATCACCGCCGCCTGTGCCAATCAAATGAACCCGCCACTGTCGTATATTTCAGCCAATCAAATTAGTAGCTACAAAGTAATTGCAGGTATTTCTCCGGTAAGCGCGGGAGGCGATAATATTGCAGGGGTGATCGCGGTTAATTCTATTTCACCTCAGTACAGTGAAAGCAAGCAACTTGGCTGGCACTCTGGCTACGTATCAGCCCAATACAATACGCTAGATAACGCCAAAAAGGTCGGCGCAGGTATGCGCATTGCCAGCGACGTATTCAGTTTTAATTATCAAGGTGCGTTTAGCGATGCTAACAGTTATGAAGATGGTAATGGCGATTTAGTGCTCGATACCCTGTACCGCGCGCAAAACCATAGTTTAAGTGCTGCCATGCGCGATGATAAGCAACAATTAGTTGTTAAGCTAAGCCATCAAAAAATACCCTATCAAGGCTTTGCTAACCAATATATGGATATGACAGATAACACCAGCTATGGCGCTGTTGCCCAGTATAAGCGTGCTTTTACAAACAGTGAGCTTGAAGCGCAGTTAAATTGGCATAGCGTAAAGCATGAAATGGGCTTTTTCAGCGCAGAAAAAACCGGAAAAATGCCAATGAAAACCGACGCCGAAGATATAAGCACTCAGTTAAAATGGCGATTAGCGCTTGAAAACAACAGCCAGTTATTACTCGCCCAAGAGTACCATTATATGAATATTGATGATTGGTGGCCTGCGGTTGAAGGCTCAATGATGATGGGGCCAAATGACTACAACAATATTAATAACGGCCGGCGTCAGCGTATTGCCCTGCTTGCTGAATATGAAAGCCAACTAAATACTCGCTGGTGGTTAAATGCAGGCGTTCGATTTGAAAATGTAATAACCAATACCGACGATGTACAAGCATACAACGCAGGTATGGCCGCTATGAGTGCGATGGCCATGGCGATGCCAAGCGATGCAATGGCCGCTAAAGAGTTTAATGGTCAGAACAAAAAACAAACAGACAACCTAGTCGATGCAAACGTGCTGATTAACTATCAACTAAGCAATAATGACGAGTTACAAATTGGTTTAGCTCGTAAAAATCGCGCACCTAATTTATACGAACGTTACAGTTGGGGGGTGGGAAATATGGCCACCACCATGATAGGTTGGTACGGCGATGGTAATGGCTATATTGGTAACATTGCCCTTAAACCTGAAACCGCACATACGCTTAGCACTACGTATACCCGTATGGCTAAAGACGACAGCTGGCGTATCAGTGCTAATGCGTGGGTGAGCGATGTAAATGATTATATTGACGTCAACAGAGTAAGAAGCTTTAACCGCACAGCGCTTGCTGCCAATACTCGTAATGTACTTATGTTTAATAACGTAGATGCCACGCTTTATGGAGTAAAGCTAGATGCGGTTGCTACTCTGCACGAGTCTAAGCAGTATGGTAGTTGGTCGTTAAAAGCTAACATTACCAATACCCGTGGTAAGCGCGACGATACCAATCAGCCGCTTTATCAAATTAAGCCACTGCAAACCTACTTTGCGATTAACCAGCAAATAGGCCGCTTTGAAAACGCACTCACGTGGCAGTGGGTCGATAGTAAAACCCGCGTAGATAGCAACCGCCTAGAAAACCAAACCGAGCAGTATCATTTACTTAATTTAAGCTCAAAAGCCAGTTGGGATGCATTGACTGTGAGTGTTGATATTACCAACCTGCTTGATGAGTATTATGAATTACCACTGGGCGGCGTAAGTATTGCTGAGTTTAAACATGATTCAACGCAGGGATTTAACCAATTAGCAGGGCAGGGTCGTTCTATTAATTTGGCTATGAGTTACGCGTTTTAAGATGAGAGAGTAAGTTAGTGTGAGCTGTCAGATTCGATTTTTGGTTAATCGAATCTGACAGTTAATTACTATTAATTTTTTAATTCTGCTTGTGACAAAAATCTATAAACTGCGTTAGCAGCGGATTTTTGTATTTGTCTTTATGCATCACTAACCAAAACTGTCTTTGCATGGAATGGTTTAAGTTAAGCTGCGTAACGCGGCCATCGTTTGCAGCGTACTGTGCCGCGAGTGACGATAAACACCCCAGCCCTAACCCTTCTGCAACGCTGTTGATCAATGCCTCTGTGGTATTGAGCTCAAAGCTTTGACTCCAATTATCGATATGCGTAGCAAGGTTTTGTAAAAAGAATGAGCGTGAGCCAGAGCCGGTCTCTCTTAATACCCATTGACTGTTTGCTAAGTCATTAAAATTAAGCTGTGGTTTTTTAGCTAAAGGGTGGGATGGCGGCGCAATAATACACATAGAGTCTTGACTAAACACGGTTGAGACTAAGTCACTTTGCTGGGCATGGCCTTCTATTAATGCAATGTCGAGTTCAAAGTCGCGCAGTTTTTGACAAATAAGCTCAGAATTTGAAATAAAAACCTGCTGAGAATAATGCTGCTGTTGTTGGCGAAATCCACTGAGTATAGAGGGTAACACATGATTACCAATGGTATCGCTGGCACCTATTTTTAACGTGCCACTGGCTGTTGCGTGGGGCGAAAAAAGCGTATTAATATCATTTGCTCTGTGCAGTAATTCATCGGCCAGGGGCAGTAATTTTTGCCCTTCTTGATTTAAAATTAAGCGATGATTTACCCGGTCAAACAGTGGGTGGCCTAATTGTTTTTCAAGCTCGCTAAGAGACATACTGAGTGCCGCTTTAGACAAGTAAAGCCGCTCAGAGGCTGCGCTAAGCGTTGTATGCTGGGTAATACCTACAAACACTTTAAGTTGTTTAAGAGAAATATTCATGAGCTTGGTGTTTAGTTTTTCTGAACGTGTGTTCTATATAATTAGATTTAACTAAACAAAATGCAAGGTTAAACTTCTTTATAAGATAAACAGTGAGTGTGGAGTATAAACATGTTTAATTATATAAAAACCAAAGTAATAACCGCACCCACCCCAATGGGCGGATTAGCATTAGGCATAGCCAGCCTTGGTTGGGCTTGGGAAAATATGTTCAATGTAAATGGCGCAGCGCAATACACTGGGGCGGCAATTGCAAGCGTATTATTATTAATACTTGGCTTAAAATTTTTACTGCACCCGCAATTACTAAAAGCCGACTTAGCGCACCCTGTTGTAGGCAGTGTGGTGCCTACTTTTGCTATGGCAACGTTGGTGGTATCTAATTCGTTAGGGAACGTTAATCCATTAGCAGGGGATGTGCTTTGGGTAGGCGCATTTTTATTGCATTTGGGATTTTTACTGAGCTTTATTATTCATCGTGTTCGTGAATTTAAAATTGAACACATGGTGCCAAGTTGGTTTGTACCACCGGTGGGGATTATTGTTGCCGATGTCGCGTTCTCGGGTAACCCAGCACTGCTATTTTTAGCACAAGGGGCACTTTATTTTGGCATGTTAATGTACGCAGTTATGTTGCCGATAATGATTTACCGGATAATATTTGCTGAACAAATTCCTGATGCTGCACAGCCTACACTGGCTATTTTAGCGGCGCCAGCAAGTTTATCGTTAGCGGGGTATTTCACTGTGGTGACCCAACCGTCACCAGTGATTATTGGGGGGTTATTTGGTATTGCCATACTAATGACACTCATTATTTATACGGCATTTTTTAAATTACTACGCCGCAGGTTTTGCCCAGGGTTTGCTGCATTTACCTTTCCCATGGTCATTGGTGCTACGGCGTTATTTAAACTCGCGGATTGGATGCTAACGATGAACGTGGATATGCAGTTTATAAATCAAATACATTACTTAGCGGTATTTGAGCTGCTAGTAGCAAGCGCTGTGGTTGGCTATGTAGCGATCCGTTATACGCATTATTTTAACCCTTTGGCTTCAAAGTGGCTTGAATATAAAACGAATAGGTAATTATCAGGTTTTTGTTTATTTAGTTATTATTTTTGCGACAGTTAAAAAAGAGCCCAAAGGGCTCTTAACTGGGGGGATTAATAAGGATTGATAGGGGAGTAGAAGTTGTTGTTATTACCATTAATGCTCACGTCTAGTTGCATACCATTATGAGCGTGGCTAACCACATTGTAATTATCACCAGGTAGTAGCTTTACTCTATTAATATTTTGATAGTTAACAGCACTGCCACATTGCAATGTCACTCTTTGCGTATTAGCCGTTTCTTTAAAGATGTAAATTTCATTACTGCCGTCAACAACCCCTGTACCAGAGGCATCGATGAACAGTGAGGTTGCCTCACTGGCTGCAATAGAAAAATACTGATTGCTGTGATGGCCTAAAGACACGATGGCGCGCCCCATTCTGTTACGTTCTTGGAAGTGCGTATCGGTTAAGCTGTTGTTTAATACAGGCACATCAATAAATCGACTGCTGAAGTTAAGTGTTTCGTGGCAAAAGTCAGTGACTACTTCATCTGATACTGCGCCAGCAAAGCCATCTGGGTCGTAAACGCTATTTGCCATTAATGCCATGCCTGCAGACGTTCCGCCAACGACACCGCCTTTATCAAAAACGTGTTGCACAGCGGTTTGTACTTTTGTACCTTGCCATTGATTAAGATAATCTGATTGGTCACCGCCTGCAATCCATACAAATTCGGCACTGCGGATAGCCCAGTCAACATAGTCATCATTCGCTTTGTTGCGAGTATCAATGATCAGTGTTTCTACTGAGTCGGCATTTATTAAGTTCAGTAAATAATCGTTGTAGGCGTCAGTACCTGAGGTTCTAAGCACAACAACATCGGCACCGCTGCCAACATGGTTGGCAACGCGATTACTAAATGCTTGATCAACATCGCTGCCACCACCCATCAGTAATACAGCACCTTGATCAGCTGTTAATGTGCTGCATGAATCAGCACTGCCACCTTGTAAATATGCTTGTAATGAACCTGGTTTTGCAGGGCGAGAACTATAGCCACAATCACCGTTACCACTTCCGCCACCGGTGTTACTACCTTCACCAAAATTGACTGTTAGATCGTACCAACCTGTACCCGAGTAACGCGTTACTTTTACATAATAAGTACCTGTTGATTGCGCGTTATAACTGCCTGTTTCTGGCACATTACTGGTCGCCCCTTCGGCTAGGGCCGACCCCGTTTCTTGATATAATGCCCAGTCAAAGTCATCACGAGTATGATGGTCAAGATTAACTTCAATAGGTCCGGTTTGCGTTAGTTCGAATCTAAACCAATCAGTATCATTTCGACTCAACGAGCCTGCAATGGTGGTATTACTACAAAGTGGGGAATTTGCATTGCTTTCAGTGTCGTTTGATTCAACCTCGTTTGTTAAACAAGCATTACTTGCAAACGAAAAAAACATGCACGCGGCTAGTGATCCATTAAGAATTGAGAGTTTTCTTTTCATTATTGTTACCTGAATTTTAATTACATAGAAGCCTTCCTACTGCGAGGCATTATTGCTTTTAAATTATTCAGGTTTTTTTATTCGTCGAACCATTCACTTAAATGATAGTCGACAGAACATTCTTGAGGAGCACTAGGAGTGATAATAAATAGTTTGTTCATTTATGCCTCCTAAGTGATTATTGGTGTGTTTCAGCATTGTTGCTGAATGTTCAATATTACAGTTAGGTGTTTAGTTTGCAACTATTTATTAACTTTTATTTTACTTTTGTTCCAGGCTTTTGTTTTTATTGATTTATAAACATGTTTCATCGTTTATAGACTCTATTTGCTGTTCTTGAGCCAGTAATGCTAATTTTTCACGTTCAGCTTTAGACACATAAGCAGGTTTATTACTTTTATGTAATTTTGCATTTGCGCGCTTATCTTTGTTATTAAACTTTGTAATGATCTTTTTTCTGCGATTCATGATTAACCCCGTAATTTTAAGGTGCGCATTATACAGGCATCTTTAGTAAAGCTGTTAGATAAATATAGTGGCGGTTTTACGCTCTGTCGCAAAGCGTTGTTTGTTATTACACAAGGGCGTTATAATTATGGTTCTTGGTTGTTAATTAAATGGGATTTGTTTTGAAAAAGTTAGCTTTAGCTAGTATCGCTTTATTGGCCTTTAATACTCATGCACAATTAAATAAAATTAATGACAGCGTGGCTGATTACGCTGTAAATACCTACCAAAGTGCGCAAGTACATACACTCACAAATTTGGTGTCTTTTCCAACGGTTAATAAAAGTGATGTTAGCGCACCACAAAATCCCGACTTTATTGGCTTTAAAGCGTTACTAAAAATGAAAGCGGCTGAGCTTGGTTTTGATTATCAAGATTTAGGTTACACCGTACTTATTGGTATGGGGCAACAAACTGAAAAGGTAACCATAGTAACTCATGGCGATGTACAACCTGCTAATGCCAGCAAATGGAAGCAAAGCCCATTTGTTATTGACACCTCAGAGGTGGGTAAGTTGGTTGGCCGTGGTACCGAAGACGACAAAGGCGCTATTGCGACTGCAATGTACGCCATGAAGGCGATAAAAGATAAAGGCATAGCGCTTGATAACCGTATTGAATTAATGATTTACCTAGCGGAGGAGTCTGACTGGGGGCCGTTAACTGAGTTTATGAAAACTTATCAGCAACCAAAGTATGCGGTAACCATTGATGCCTCTTACCCTGTAGTGGTTGCTGAAAAAGGCTGGAGCTTAATTGCGCCAACATTTGATGCAACATCACCACAAACAGGTGTGTATGTCAGTGATGTAACCGGCGGCGCATTTGCCAGTCAAATCCCTGAAGATGCCAGCCTATTACTACATAACGCCAACGAAACATTAATTAATCAATTAAAAGCAAAAGCTAACACACTTAAGCAAGTTGAATTTAATTTTACAGAGCAAAATAACGCGCTGGCCATAAGTGTTAAAGGCATGTCGGCCCACTCATCTGAACCGGAATCAGGCGTTAACGCCATTGCTTATTTAGCTGAAATATTTAAAAACGTTGAGCTTGAAAACAACAGTGATGGCCAGCTCATTAATTTTGTTAATCAGCTTATTGGTTTAGATATTCACGGTAAACAGTTTGGCGAAATTGCTTATGAACATGACTTTATGGGGCCAATGACCGTAGCGCCTACGGTTATTGAACGTGAGGGTAATGCGCTTACTTTAGCGGTCAATGCTCGCCGTCCGGTTGGTAAAGATGAGACGTTACTTAAACAACAAATTGATACTGCGCTTGCTAATTGGCAAACGGCTAATCAGGTTACGTTAGCTAACATTAAAACCACCATTGGTACGCCCATGCTTTTAGATAGCGCACCCCATGCGCAAAAGCTACTTGATATTTTTAAGCATTATACGGGTGATAAAAACGCTGATTTTGTTTCAATAGGGGGCGGTACAAATGCCAAGCTATTTGATAATGCCGTGTCGTTTGGCCCATCTATGCCGGGCAAACGCTACACCGGGCACTCAGAACATGAGTTTATTACCCTTGAGCAATTAGCACTTAATTTACGTATGTACACCGCAATGATGATAGAGCTGGGGAATATGTAATTTTGGATATATAACCTATATCTAATACGAAAAAACCGCCGTAACGGCGGTTTTTTTATAGCAACGGTGTGCTATTGAAAATCAACTTCTGGCAAGCATTCAAATCCAGGTTTTGCAAATAAATAACCTTGCATTAGCTCAATACCTGCGTGTTTTAACCACTGATATTCTTCAACGGTTTCAATGCCTTCAGCCAGAGCTGTAACATTTAGCGCGCTAAACATGTTTAAACAGTGAGTTACGATTGCCTGGCGATTTTTATCTTTGTCGATATCTCTGATCAGCGCCATATCAAGCTTGATAATATCAGTTTGAAAATCGGCTAATAGGTTTAATCCAGAATAGCCTGAACCAAAGTCATCGGTGGCTGTTTTAAAGCCTAATTCTTGGTAATAGCTCACAACACGTTTTACATGTGCGCTGTCTTCTATTTTTTCGACTTCTGTAAATTCAAACATAATATTTGTTGTAGGGAAGTTATACTTTTTAGCGGCTTCTAGGGTGGTACGAATACAACGCTCTGGCTTGTAGATAGCGTTTGGTAAAAAGTTAATACTAAGCATCGAATCTACACCCAGCTTTGATGCAAGTGCAATCGCTTTAATTCTGCATAACTGATCAAACGTATAGCGGTTAGTATCGTTAACGCGAGAAATAATAGAGTAGGCAGATTCATTATTTAAACCACGGACAAGTGCTTCATATCCAAAAATAGTATTATTTTGACAATTTACAATAGGCTGAAATGCCATGGTAAAGTCAAAATCTAGTTCATTCGAATCAACGCAATTGCTACAAGATACTTTTTCGCAATTTAGTGATTTATCATTCATTCATCGTACCCTTTGTTTTAACCTACAAAATAAGGTGTGGTTAAGCCTGCCCTTAATCCTAACAAAGTATTGATATTTTACATAATCTATTTAACTGTTTTTGTTTAACCTTTTTGTAACTCACCGCGATTAAACAGTGCCTTTATTTCTATGATTAATGAAAAAGTAGCAATAAGGTTATGGCTTTTTTACATGCGCATAACCTTATTTTTTATGGGCTTTAAGCGCTTTGCGCCTAGCTTAATACACTCGGTATTTACTTAAGTATGGCGTTAAGCGAAATCTCAGTATTTAATAATTTTGAAATAGGACAGCCTTTTTTGGTTTGTTCGCACAATGCTTGAAATTGCTCATTTGAAATATCAGCAATGGTTGCATTTACTTCAAGGGCAATGTGCGTCACGGCAAAGCCATCATCCACTTCGTCTAAACTAACCACTGCTTCGGTGTTTATGTTCTCAGCGGTAAAGCCCGCTTCACCAAGTGCCAGCGATAAAGCCATACCAAAACAGGCACTATGTGCTGCACCCACTAATTCCTCAGGGTTTGAGCCTGGCTTATCTTCAAAGCGGGTATTAAACCCATACGGCTGGTTATCTAATGCGCCACTTTGCGTTGAGATATAACCTTTCCCTTTTTTAATATCACCAGACCATGTTGAACTTGCAGATTTTTTAATCGTCATTATGTTCTCCTTGTTGAGGGTGTAGGCTTTTTAGGTTAATTAGTCATACCGTGTAGTGTTTGCAATACGTTGTAAACACTACACGGTAAAACAGCTAAAAAGCGTTATTTACATAGATAGTTGCAAAATAGAAGCCAAATAATTTAATAAACAAGGTTCACGTTATGTTTGGGATTATTTATTATCCCGAATTTAGGTTATATCAGCTATTTGCAGGTGATAAGGCGGGGCGCTTTCACGGTTTTGAAACGCTAAAATAGCGTTGTTTTTAATTATTCCGTGTTCAATATTGATAGCGCGGCGAATGGTTTCGTCTTTTTGCCATTGCTCTGGACCGGCTAAAACAGTTGGCAAGTATACAATGAGCGCGGCAGAAATAGAGCGCGTTGCACTTTCCCATAAGTAGCTAGGGGTATGATCAACCGCGTAATAATCAGTGGTTTTATAGCTAAACATTGGGTGTTTAAATGTTGTTGGCTTTGCAAAAAAGAATCCCATTCCTTCATCACAGCTTACATCTATTATAAGGCTATTGGGTTTTAAGCAATCGGCTTCAGATTCAATCACAAAATTGACGGGGTTTGCGGTTTCTTGGTAGGTGCCATTAACAATAATGTCAGCTTCGCTAATAAGCTCAGTAAGCGGACGCTGCGAACCATCGTGCTCAACCACTATCATACGAGCTTCGCCTTCAATGCCTGGGCGTACTTTAACATAATGACAATCAAGTACTTCTTCACGCACTTCATGATCGGGGCGCTGTATACAAATTGTAATATCTCTAAAACCATGAGCTTTTAATGCATAAATAGCGCCTCGGCTAACAGCGCCAAAACTAAAAATAATGGTTTTACGTTGATTACCGTAATGGCCATCAATGCCTTTTAGTTGCAGAGCATGTAACACCGCACAATAACCAGCCATTTCATTGTTTTTATAAAAAGTATGACGGCCCACATTCCCCTGTGGTGACCATACAAACATGTCTTCAAAGGCAATAAGAGTGAGTTTTCTATCAAGGGCAGCTTGGGTAATTGCTTGTTGTTGTACGCAATGTACATAGCCCCAAATTGTGCCGCCTTCTTTAAGCTCTTGTAAATCAGCAAGCACTGGTTTGGCAATAATGACGGTGCCTAATTGGGTTAAAATATCACTGCGGGTGGCAATGCCGCCTGTCAGTGCTGCAATTTCTTCGTCGCTCATATTAAATGCCGCGCCATAACCTTGCTCAAAAATCATATTTTTTCTGAGTTTTTCAGGTATACGCATTAAATGCGCAGGATGAATAGGGTAGCGTCTTTCATCTGTTTTACGTGATGTTCCAATTACGCCAATAGTTAATTCACTCATGCTATATCCTTGATTAAAGTATGCTGAGTTTATAAACGAATAATGCTACATCGCTAACAAACAAAGAGGGGTTTTACAGGCAAGCTCACGCCATGGCTGTAAAATAAGGCTTGGTAAAGGGTGTTCTTTTAATTAGCTGTGCTAGGTGTAATGAATGTTGAGCAGGCAGAGGGTAGAGTGTTAACTTGCATTGAATAACAAGTTGAAACGTTAACCACTATAACAGCTATGTAAGATATAAAGTGAGATTAAAGCGAATATGCGTGTATTGGTTTTTATAAGCGGCTATTTGCTGCGTTTGCACCGCTCTGAGCAATAAATAACGTTATCCCAATCTCGTTGCCACTTTTTACGCCACGCAAACGGCTTATTGCATACTGGGCAAATTTTTTGCGGTAAGTTAAGTTTTTTGTGCGCCATAATTAGGTGTTCTCTTTATTGCTGTTACTGCGAGTTTTGCGTTTTACACGGGTGATTTTTTGAGTCGGAGCTACGTGTTTTTTAAGAATTTTACCTATGGCGCGTTTTACATCGGGCCGCTCTCGGTATTGCCATAGCCGTTCGCGGGCTTCTTTTGAGGCGGTGGTTAAATCAAGCATCGGCTCAGGGTAGTCTTCACCTAGTTTAAAGTCGTTAAATAGCGCTTCCATGGGCGTTTGCTCCCAAGGTTGATGTAAATATTCAATGGGGAGCTTTTCAAGTTCAGGGCACCATTTTTTTATAAACGCACCGGTTGGGTCTTGATCCTCCGATTGCTTTATTGGGTTGTAATGACGAATGGTATTAATACCGGTGACAGAGGCTTGCATTTGAATTTGTGGGTAATGAATTCCCGGTTCAAAGTCTAAAAAGTAATTAGCCAGCGGAAAACTTGCCTGTTGCCAGCTGATGTTTAAATGATGCGTTACAAAGCTAACTAGCATAGCGCGCATTCTAAAATTAATATAACCGGTGGCTTTTAAACAGCGCATGCAGGCATCAATAATAGGAATACCAGTTTGCCCCTGTGCCCAGCGTTCAATATCGCTAGTAACCTTGGCGTCATCACGATACGGAAATGCATGGTAACCCGGATTTAGCGCTTTAAATTCCATGGTGCATTCGCTTTCAAACTTTTGCATAAAATGGCAATGCCAATGCAAGCGTGATACAAACGCGGCAAGTGGGCGCTTCCACCCTTTTTTATCAGCAGAAGTGCTATGGTATGCGTCAATCGCCATTTGATACACTTGCCTCAGGCTGATATTCCCCCACGCTAAATAGGGCGATAACCTAGAGCAATGTGTACGGCTTAAGCTTGGGCTGGATATTCCTTTTTGATAACTCTTACCGCGTTCAGCAAAAAAGCTTTGCATTACTTCACGGGCAAGTCGAGGGCCCCCGTGCTGAAAATGTTCATTATCTTGCGTGTAGGCGCTCGGCAGTATAGGTGTTTGATAATCAGTAAGAGCAAGTGGTTTTATTTGTTTCCAATTAGGTATAGCAATAGGTGCTTGCATGGTTTGTTGCCAGCGCTCGTTCCAATTACTGCGATTTCTTTTGCCACGTATCACAGCCCCGGTTGGCGACTCTAACCAGTTAATGTGATGGTGTTGGCACCAGACTTTAATTGCTATGTCACGCTCAAAGGTATTGTTTAGCCCTATTTCTTGGTGGCTAAAGAGGTTTGTGATTTCAAACTGCGAGTGAAGCGATTCAAGCAAGGTTTGCATATCTTCATTAAATATATATACGCGGCTGTTAAAGCGAGCCAACTGAGTGTTTAAGTCGCAAATAGATTGATATACAAAGCGCCAATGCCGCTCGTTGTAATGCACATCGTCAAGTAGTAAAGGTTCGAAATTATAAATTAAGAGGGTAGGCAGGCCGTTACTAAACGCATTTTTTAAAGGCTGATGATCGCTTAGGCGTAAGTCACGTTTAAACCAGACTATGTTTATTTTTATGCGCATGGATTCAATGTATTATTTAAAAATGCTATGAAGTAATTATTTAACTTGTACGCAGCGTAGCGATTTTCCGATTTAGTTTTTTAAGATTAAAAGTGAGAAACCATGTTTTTAGATTTAACCGATAATAGCAATCACTCTGTTTATAGCTACTTAGTGGGCGGTATAAGCCCAAGACCGATTGCGTGGGTAAGCACGTTAAGTGAGGAGGGGGTTGCTAATATTGCGCCTTATTCGTTTTTTACTGTTGCTAGTTGTAACCCGCCGGTTTTAAGCGTCACGCAGGTAAACCCTCGGGATAATGCAAATAAAGATACGTTAAATAATTTACTCGCTACCAAAGAGTGCGTAGTTAATATTGTTAGCCATTCGCTTGTTGAACAAATGAACCAAAGCTGCGCTGACTATCCACGTGACGTGAGTGAATTTGATGCTGCAAATATACAGCGTACCCCCAGCCAATTAGTCAGTGTACCAAGTGTTGCTGCGTCAAAAGTGCGCTACGAATGTAAGTTGCGAGAGGTGATTACTATTTCAGATGAGCCAAGCGGTGGGCAAATGATGCTGTTAGATGTGGTGGGTATTTTCCTCGACGACACCGTTTTAGTGAACGGATATATTGATCCAACGCGTTTAGATGCGGTGGGTAAAATGGGCGGCGATTATTTTAGTACCACGAAAGACAAATTTGCATTAAAGCGCCCACAGTTATAAAGCAATGTTGGTAACCTATTATTCGGTTTGTGGTAAAAAGAATGCACTTATAGCACCTAAAAAACCAAGAGTACTGTAAAGTAAAATTAGCTCAGCGGTTGATAAAAAAGCCTCGAGTAAACCTATACTACCCAGAAGTAGTAATAACACCCCAATTACCGTGTTACTTACCGATACATAATCGGTGCGTTTATTGCCCTCAGCCATATCAACAAGGTAAGTTTTTCGCCCTAAACGCACGCCTTGGTGTGCAACTGAGAGTAAAAAATACAATATAGGCATAACCCACCAATTTAGCAGTAGTGTGCTATACCAAGTGGCAATAACAAATACGGCTAAGCCATTAAATGTGACTAATATAGCGCTAAGCACTAAAACACGCTGGCTGGATAAGTCACTGAGCCTGCCCCAAATAGGCGCCGAGACTAAACTAGCAAAGCCAGAAACGGCAATGAAAGTGGCAAGCAGAGAAAATTCAAAAGACTGTTTACTGGCTAAAACTATATAAAAAGGGGCACTCAGAGCTGAGCATAAAAGTAGCGCACGCGTAATAACAAAATGGGCAAATTGTTTATCTTTATAAAGCAGCTTAAGTTTAGAAAGTGCATGCAGCAAGCCATTTTCACCGCCATCGGTTGCCCCCTTATATTCATTTATTTGGCTGTAAAAAAAAGCCGCGATCACCCACATTATTGCACCGAGTGCTAAGGCTATAATGACGGTGTTTTGATCTTTTTGTTGTGAAAAAAACCACATGAGCAAGCCAAACGTTAAGGTGGCAAAACCGGCAATACTGGCAGCTAAGCCACTAATATTACCGCGCTGTTGCTTAGGAATAACTTTTCCAAGCACATCTTTTGCGGCCACCGAGTTAAACCCTCTAGCTAAGCTAAATAAAATTAATAAACCAATAATGGCGTAACCCGCAAGCTTGCCCTCAAGTGTAAACGCGACACCAACCATAGCCAAAATACATAAAGACTGCACAATAGCGCCAATAACCCACACCCATTTACGAATAGGCAATTGGCGGATAAAGCCAGCAATAGCTAACTGTGGCAGCAGTGAACCCGACTCTCTAATAGGTACTAGCCAAGCAATAAAACTCGCTGGCACGTTTAAGCTTTGCATTAACCACGGCAGCGTTATTTTGGGATTGAGTAGCGCATCAGCAAACTTACTAAACAGTTGGCTTAGCAGTAAAGTAATAAAATTACCGGGGACTTCTTGGCATGCGTTATCGTCAATGGCCTTACACGCGCGAGCATCTTCTTCGTTATTTAAGCGTTTATAAATTTGCTCTTTTGTTAGTTTTTTCACTCTATTTTACCGCTGTATAAGTACAAATATTTATATATATTAAGATGATATGGTTAACATATCTACTTTACTCATTGTTTTTAAGCTCATATGGCAACCACTTTAGAAGTTTTTTAAATAATATGTCTTGCGCAATGGGCTTAGAAATATAGTCGTTCATTCCAACCTGTAAGCACTTAGCTTTATCGCCCACCATAGCGTTTGCTGTCATAGCAATAATAGTAATTGGGGGATTTTTACTTCCAGCTTCATTTACTCTTATATGGGTTGTGGCTTGGTAACCATCCATCACTGGCATTTGGCAATCCATTAAAATGAGTGAGTACGGGTTATGGGAAGTTGTTTGTTTTAAATATTCGAGCGCGTGCTGGCCATTTTCTGCAATATCAATGCTATTAATTCCTATTTTTTTAAGCGTGGTAGAGGCGACGATTTGATTAATGTTGTTATCTTCAACCAGTAAAATACGAATGTTTTTGTCCCACACAATATCATCGCTCGACAAAGGCTGAGTGTCAGATAAATCCTCAGTAATGAGGCTGCTATTACTATGCTGTTTATCGCTAAAGCAGGTCGATAGCATCTTAAAAAGATTTTGTGTGATTATGGGCTTTGTAACAATGGCTGAAAACCGAGACGCTTGATATAAATCGCGCTGTTTATTTAGCTCACCCGTGGTCATTAAAACAACATGCGCAGCCATAAGATCTACTTCTTTATCAAGGGTTTTACTTAAGGTTAAAGCATCGCCGTCACTTAGCTGCATATCAATCATAATTAAATCAAAACAAAGGTTTTGTTTTTCGATATATTGCTGACATATTTGCACAGCCTGCTTTGCGGATGGGCTGATTACGGCTGTTGCTCCCCATTTAGTAAACTGCTTGTGTAAGATAGAAGATTGAGTTTGATTGCTGCACACAATTAAAATATTTAACGATGACATATCTACAGGGGGTAATACTTTTTGTGGGTTTTTACTGCGTTTTAGAACAACATTAAAGCTAAAGTTACTGCCCTTATTTTCTTTAGATTGTACCTGTATATCACCTTCCATTAGGTGGCATAACTTTTTAACAATCGCTAAGCCCAAGCCCGTGCCTCCATATTTTCGTGTTGTTGAAGAGTCAACTTGAGAGAATGATTTAAATAGCTTGGCTTGTTGGGCTGCAGAAATACCAATCCCAGAGTCTATTACTTGGCAGTTAAAACGCATTTGATTATTGTTAATCGGTGTGAGTTTAGCAATAACTTGCACTTCACCTTTATGAGTAAATTTAAGCGCATTATTTACTAAGTTTGTTAAAATTTGTTTGAGGCGTCCGGCGTCACCAATGACAAAAGCGTATTCAAGGTGCTCTATATCTAGCATTAACGGAATATTTTTACTGTGGGCATGAATTGCTATTGTTTCGATAAAATCGTCGAGCATGTTACAAAGGTTAAACTCTAACTCCTCAAGCTCAAGCTTACCGGCATCCACTTTTGAAAAGTCTAAAATATCGTTAATAATATTTAATAAGGAGTTTGCACTATTGAGTGCAATGCTTACCTGATGGTGTTGTTTTTCATTTAATGAGCTATCTAAAATCAAATTAAGCATGCCTAATACGCCATTCATAGGCGTGCGAATTTCATGACTCATTGCTGCTAAAAACTCGCTTTTGGCAATGTTAGCCTGTTCAGCCGCCGCTTTTGCTTCAATTAATAATTGATTCGCTGCTTTTTGCTCAGTGATATCTTGCTGAATTCCCACGTAAGCTGTGAGTTGTTGCTGCTCGTTAAAAACAGGCGAGATTTGTAGGCTATTCCAAAATTCCGTGCCATCTTTTTTATAATTTAGTATTTCTATACGTTGAGTTTTTAATGTTTTTATTGCATTAGTAATAATATCTATTGCGTTCTTATCGGTGTTTGGCCCTTGAAGTAAGCTGCAATTTATTCCTAGCATTTCCTCTTTACTATAGCCTGTTATTTTTTCAAATTCAGAGTTTAAAAAGACTAAAGGAAAGCCTTGCACACTCGCATCGGCTATAGAAATACCCACATTACACGATTCGATTGCCTGCGCTAATAAATCATTTTGCTCTTTTGCTTGTTTTAATGCTTTTTGAGAACGTTTTTGCTCAGTAATGTCAGTTACAGAGCCTGCCATTCTAATTGCTTTATTATGCTCATTGCGCAGTGCCATCCCTTTTACTGTAAAATAACGATAAGCGCCTGATTTAGTCTTTAATCTATAATCGTAATTAAAGGGAATGTTGCTAATTAAGTGATTTGCTATTTGCTTTTTATGCTTGGTTATATCATCAGGGTGAAGTAACTTATAAAGTGCATCAGCACAGTGAGGCAAAGCGTTTTTATCGTTTTCGTCGTAGCCAAGCAATACGCTAATACGGGGAGAAAAATATACTTCATTTGTAACAATATCCCAATCCCAAATACCATCATTACTGCCCTTAACCGCCAGTTCGTAACGCGCTTCACTTTGCTTTATCGCTTCTCTTGAGGATTCTAAAAGCTTAAACGGGTTTAGTAGTAAGTGCCGACCAAATACAAACAGGAATAACGACGATAAAGCCATACTTACAATAATTGATATAGCAATATCGATTATGAAGCGAGTAGTTTTAGCAGCAATTAAATTGGCAGTAATGTAGTAGTTTAATGTTATATCTGTATTGCCAATGAGGTTTTGGTTAATACTGACATACTCGTCATCTTGATTTAAATTAGAATAATAAACCCATGGGCCTGCTAAAGTCAGTCCATGGCTTTCACGGTCAAAGTCGGTCGGTAGTAACTGGGTCATTGGCGTATTAAATTGCACCATAAGCACGCCCTCAGTAAAGTTATTATATTTTATAGGCACCGCAATGGTGAATAGGTCGGTATTGGTTGGCTTATTTAATATCACCGCCTTTTCTGTTTGCTCTTCAAGTAAGCTATTTATCCATGGTTGCTCAATTATACTCAGCTCGTTAATCGAAGGGTCGTTACTAAAAACCACCTCTTTTAATACGTTTATAATCGTTATTTTTTCGGTGCTACCCATTATTTTATATTGAAAAAGGTAATCTTGGAGTAGCGCTTTTGAGGTGTCTGACCCCATTATGGCGTTAGATAAAATAGGTTGACGAGCAAGGTCATTAAGAATTTGTGTTCTTGTTTCTAAAAATAGTGTGAGGTAGCTGGTGGTGAGTTTAGATTCAATCTCAAGACTTTTACTTTGCAAATCATAAATAGCTGTATTTGCGCGATGACCAACAAACAGTAAAGAAATAGTCACTGATAATATTAAGCTCAATGCTAAAAAAGTATAAAAAGCATTATTTGTTGAGAGCTTAAGTTTTTTATTTATTAATGCTCGCATTACTCAACATTGCCTATTGGGTTTTCGATAATGTGTATTTTTCCATCTGGCTGATAATTTGCCATGCATAAATCGTCAAAACCAAGTGCTTCGTGGGCATCAATATTATTAGCTGACCAAACAGCAAAAGGACGTTGGTATTGTTTTATTAAGCCATTAACTGGCATGGTTAAGTTTTCAAGTGCATGTTTGATTTTTGCTCTGTTGTGCTCTGTATTATCGGTTAAAGTTATTTGTGATATGCCCTGTAACAATAGTTTTGTTAAGTCGTAGGCATGAATAAATCCAGCCGGAGAAATTAACTCAGTGGGTGCTACAGGGGTAGGCTTGAGGGATAAGCTTTGTGCTATAACATTTTTAGTTAAAGCGGTTTGCGGCGTTTTTAAAAATGAAAAACAGCTTTGTATAAAATGTAAGCTCAAGTTTGATTTTATGGCTTGCTCAACGTTGGCAAAAAAATCCCCACCCGTTATTCCCCAATGACTAACAATAGGAAGGCGCTCATTTTTGGTAAAACTTGCCATCGCATTTATAAATACAGCCCCCTCAATGGCATTTCCAACAAATAAAATACACTCTGCAGGTGTATTTTTTATTTGATGCAGCATTAATTTGGCGTTATTTATTTTTGTGTTCCAGTTAAACCATTCTACTTGTGGTTTTATATCACCAAAGGCCTCAAGCATGGTGTTGTTGTTTGATTTTCCCCATGGCGTGTCTTCTAAAAGTAAGAGCGGATTTTTGCAATTTAGAGTTTGCGTTGCAAATTGGGCCATTCTATAACCGGCTTTTGTATCATCTACCGAGAGCCTAAATACCCAGTTATCATCACTAGGGTAGCGCGTAATAGACCCTCCGGCAGCCCAAGGCAGTAATAGTAATAGTTTGTTTTTATTGATGAACTCTCTGTTTTTTATATATGGCGGGGAGTGCAATCCACCAATAAAAACCAGTGCATTGGGGTCTTTTAGAAACTGCTGCATGTGCAATAAGCTGCGATTCGCATTACCTCGGTTGTCTTTTTCAATCAGTGTGAGCTGATAATCTTGTACGTTATTATTAATCTCTGCTAAAGCAGTCAGCACCCCCATCTTCATTGCATAGGCCGATTCGTAATGGTTTGAATAGTCTGAGTCATGGTAGAGCGTTAATGTTTTTACATCTTCGCTGCGTGCACTTAAAGGAAATGCTGCAATATAAAGTACACTTAAGAGGAGTACACAAACCAAAGATTGCATAATAAACTTTATATTAGTAATTTTTATTAAAGTTAGTCCATTTTGGCGTGTTTTCCTGTTTTAAAAGGAAATTATTTAATTTTTTATAAAATATAAAACTGAAATATGATTCATATTTTTTATTAATGGACATAAAAAAGCCAGCTAAGCAGCTGGCTTATTGAACTGTTTTGACTTTTATTTAAAGTCTTGAGCCGTGTGGCGCTCTGCCATTTGCTCTTCTTCCGGGCCCCACGTACGATTAACGCGACGACCTCGTTTTACGCCTGGGCGTGCAGCCACTTGTTTAGCCCAACGAACCACATGGGTATAAGATGCAACATCTAAAAACTCTGCCGCGTCGTATAGGTCACCTAAAACCAGTGAGCCATACCACGGCCAAATAGCAATGTCGGCAATTGAATATTCACTGCCTGCCATGTATTCATTGTCACTTAAATGGCGGTTTAGTACATCAAGCTGGCGCTTAGTTTCCATGGTAAAGCGGTCAATCGGGTATTGCATTTTACTCGGTGCATAACTGTAAAAGTGGCCAAACCCACCGCCTAAGTAAGGTGCTGAGCCCATTTGCCAAAATAGCCAGTTACGACACTCTGTTTTGGCTTTGAGATCATTAGGAATAAAGGCATCAAATTTTTCGCCTAAGTATTGTAAAATAGCACCTGACTCAAATATGCGTGTTGGCGGTGTGGTTGAATGATCCATCAGCGCGGGTATTTTTGAGTTCGGGTTTATATCAACAAAGTCAGAGCCAAACTGATCGCCTTCACCAATATTAATTAAATACGCATCGTATTCGGCATCGGTTAAGCCAAGCTCTAAAAGCTCTTCAAACATAATACTAACTTTTTGGCCATTGGGTGTTGCCAGCGAATAAAGCTGAAATAGATGTTCGCCAATCGGTAATGTTTTGTCATGAGTAGCGCCTGCAATGGGGCGATTTATACTAGCAAATTTACCACCACTTTCACTGTCCCATGTCCATACTTTAGGCGGGATGTATTCGTTGTTTTCACTCATAAATAACCTCTATCTATATTAAACGCGTGTTTTAGTTGTTGCTTGCTGATTTTTTAATTTATCTGCTTTTGCTAGTTTATAACCTAAAAACAATCCACTTAATGCACCAAAAAAATGGCTCTCAAACGAGATATGAAAACGCTGCGGTAATACGCCCCAGATAAAGCCACTGTATAAAAATGCTACGATAACAGCGATGGAAATCGATTTAAATGAACGCCTTACAATGCCATAGCATAAAATAAATCCCCACAAACCATAGATGACACCGCTTAGACCCACATGAATATTACTGCGGGCAAACATCCAAACGAATAAGCCACCTACTAAAGCGGTGAATATAAATACACTATAAAAGCGCTGTACGCTGTACTGGCAAATTAACCAGCTTAATACAGCAAATGGCAACATATTACTGGCAAAATGCCACCAGCTACCGTGTAAAAAGGGAGCACAAAGAATACCAACCAACCCTTGAATACTTCTTGGATAAATACCTAAACCGTTTAAATTAATGCCAGGTAGGCTATTAATAAGCTGCAATACAAAACAAATAATAATAATGCTAAAAATAGCAAAACGGGTACTGGTAATAAGTGAAAGCGTGTTTGGTTTAGTGGCCATAGTGTGATCCTAATTTACCGAAAGTGTTGCCAGTATAGGAATTGTATAAGGTAATGAAAAGCAATTAAAAAAGCACAGCATAAAATGCTGTGCTGATTTGAGTTGTTGGCTGCTATTAACCTAGTTTAGTTAATAGCTTTTTAGCTGCAAGTTCTGAGCTTGCCGGGTTTTGACCGGTGATCAATAAACCATCTTCAAGAGCAAGCACGCCCCAATCGTCGGTTTTTTGGTAATCGCCACCTTTTTTGATAAGTTCGTCTTCAACTAAAAATGGAACAATGTCAGTAAGTTGTACAGCAGCTTCTTCGCTGTTAGTAAAGCCCGTTACTTTTTTACCGGCGACTAATGCATTGCCATCAGCGTCTTTAACATTTAAAAATACCGCACTTGCATGACACACGCCAGCGACTGGTTTTTGCTCTTTAATAAAGCTTTCAATGAGCGATACTGAATCGGTGTTATCGACTAAATCCCATAAAGGGCCGTGACCACCAGGGTAAAATACGGCGTCGTAATCAGAAGAGTTTACTTCGCTTAAAACTTTGGTATTTGCCATCAGTGTTTGTGCACCACTGTCTGCATCGTAACGTTTGGTTGCCTCAGTTTGAAAATCAGCAAGTGTACTAGTTGGGTCAATCGGTGGCTGACCGCCGTTTGGAGAAGCCAATGTTACTTTAATACCTGCATCAACAAATGCGTAATAAGGGGCTGCAAATTCTTCTACCCAAAAACCAGTTTTTTCGCCTGTGTTACCAAGCTCTGCATGTGATGTAAGAACCATTAGTATTTTTTTAGCCATGTAAGGTATTCCTTATGATGATTTAAATTAATTAATCTTGCTTGATAAATACTATATGCACTAAGAGAGCTTTAAACAACGATGATAAATTTAACTTAATTGATTCAATAATTGATACAATAAGAGGGTTGAAGTTAAAACCGCATTGGAGCACCTATGAAAGTCTCGTTTGAACAGTTAAAAAGCATGGTGGTATTTGCACAAATTGTAGAGCAGGGCAGCTTAACTGCAGCGGCAAAACAATTAGGGCTGACCCGTGCTGTAGCGAGTTATCACTTAAAAAAATTAGAAACACAGCTCGAAGTGACGCTACTTAACCGTTCTACCCGCACCATGGCGCTAACCGAAGCCGGAATGGCCTATTATGAGCGTTGCCGTGTTATTACAGAGCAAGCTAATGCCGCTAATCAGCAAATAGAAAATATAAAAAGCGAACCCCAAGGGCTATTAAAAATAAGCTGCCCCGTAAATGTGGGGATGCAGTTGATTGTACCGGCAATAAATACCTTTAAGCGCCAGTACCCTAAAATTGATATAGATTTACAGCTCACGGATGACGTTGTGGATATTATTAAGCACGGGTTTGATTTTGCGATTAGAGGGGTTGCACTGCGCGATTCGAACTTACAAGCCACTAAGCTCACTACTATGAGCACGTGTATTTGTGGTGCGCCCGATTATTTTGCGCATTTTGGCAAACCCACTACACCCGATGAGTTGGTAAAGCATCAGTGGGTGGTTTATCAATTAGGTAGTAAAACGCTGACCTTACAAAAAGAAGGCAAAAAGGTCGATATTACAATGCAAGGTAGTTTAAGCACCAATAACGCTGCTGCACGCACTGCGTTTGTAGAGGCGGGGCATGGTCTTGGCCGTATTCCACTTTACGATGCATGGCCAAAAGTACAAGCGGGTTTGCTGCAAATTATACTTGATGATTATAAAAGCAAAGACATTGAGCTTTATGGGGTGTTCCCGCCTGGGGCGGCGGGCTCTAAAAAACTGCGTTTGTTTATTGATTATTTAAAAGCGTATTTTGTAAAGCAACATACCGCATTAGGTATGCTTAAATAATAGCGCTTAAAGCACTCGGTTAAACAAAGCAACGGCTTGTTGATACATGGTGATAGCAAGTGCTGCGTCGTACCGCTCGCCTTCATCACGCATAAAGGCATGTTGCGCGTTCACTTCTTGCCATTGGTAATTAATACCCGTACTAACCGCTTGTTGATAAATTTTGTCGCGACCTTGTTGTGGCACATGAGGGTCTTGTTTTCCCCAAATAAAGTGGATTTCACCTTGTATATCGGCCATACGTTCAAATGAATTATTCCCTTTATGTGCGGGAAGAGTATCGCTATGAATATCAGTGGCATATAAGCAAAAAGCGGCTTTTATTGCGGGGTTTAATGCGGCCCTATAAGCTAAATGCCCACCAATACAAACACCCATTGCACCCACAGAGCCAGTACAATAATCGTGTGTTTGCACAAAGTCGATTAACGCTTGGGTATCGCTGTCGTGAGATTCAAGCGGTTTTGCCCATTTATCTTTATTGCCTTTATCTTTACCCGCATCGTCATAAGCAAGCACTGTCCCGATAGGGTTAAGCTCATGAAAAACTTCTGGCACAAGTACCACAAAACCATGGCTTGCTAAAATAGCGGCGCTGCGAGCAATAGGCGCGGTTTGCTGAAAAATCTCAGAGTAAAAAATAATGGCTGGGAATTGCCCGTGAGCGTGTGGGCGATAAACTGTAGTGCGCATTAACCCCGTTGGGGTAGGCAAGTCAGCATGGTGGTGTTGGATGATCATAAAAGCGCTCAATTAAATAATATATAAAATATATGGTAACTGAGCGCGATAAAATAAACACGCCTTAAAGTCTAAATACTTGCAGGCATGTTATTACAGCTAGCATAGTAACTTACGGTTGCTGGCCAATCGGAAAAGATACCCATTACACCTACGTCTTGCGCTAACACATCAACCACAGTGAACATATCGCCATCGTTATCTATAACATCACTAATTGACTGATAATAATAACCGCCACCTTGATTTAGAGGGCCTGAGCGCTCAAGACTCCACGCAATAATATTAAGCCCCGCGGCTTTAGCATCAATAGCATACTGTGAGGGGACAATATTACTGTTGTTATCTATGCTTAATAGCATCCATATGGGTGGCGCAATAATTTTAACGCCGTCGTTTACGAGCTCTGCCATAGATGGCTGCCATGTTGCAGCGTTGTTTGGATCAAACCCTGCATTGCTGTCGCGCCCATCTAAATAGACACTCTGCGCTGCAAATTCAGGATTAGTATTAATCCAATATTTTACGTCAGCTAAATTAAATGATTGCGGATACACTCGCGAAGCGGGTACTTCCATTTGCGTGTATTCATTCAGCATTTTTTGTGCGTATTGCGTTTGGGTCATACCGTTAAAGGGCATACTCACTTGAGGGGATTTAAGCTCTGGGGTCATTTTTACTCCCAGCTCTTTAAAGAGTGCAATACTTTGTTTGTGGGTCATGAGTGTGCCAGAGGTGGCGTATAAGTCAGTGCGCCAACTGGGTGTACCTTTCATGTAATCGCTAACATTGGTGGCACTGGTGTTTGCGCCATCCATCTTGCCCTCAAGAGTTAAAAATTCTGCCAAACTAATATCACTGGTACAACATTTAGCTGAAGCAGGCGTGCCACTGTTAGAGTTTGCAGGGGTAAATGGCTCACTACATTTAGCAGCCAATGTTGGAATGGCTAAAATATTGGTGGTGGTGTGCAAGTCGCACTGAGAATGACGACATACTAGCTCTTTATCATTGGTAAAGGTGACATCGCATTCGACAACACCTGCTCCCATGCGAGCGGCTGCAATATAAGATTCTTTAGTGTGTTCTGGGTATTGCATTGGAGCACCGCGGTGACCAATTGAAAAATCAGTACGATAAAAAGGACCTTCTTTGCACGATTCTAATTTTGTTTTTAGTGCGCTGTCAGCCATATCGTCAATTAAGTAGTCGGGGCGAGTACCTAGTTGCGTATTGGTGCCTTGAGCTACTTCAACAATAACCGGGGTAGGTACTTCAACAATTTCAACGTTAGTGTTGGTAACAACCACTTCTTTTTCGACTATTTTTACATCGTCATCACAGCCAGTAAGTGAGCTTAATAATAAAAAAGTTGTCAGAAAAGGTATGCGCTTCATTATTTGTCCTTAAAAATAAAAGTGGACGCTACCTTACTAATTATTAATGACAATTTCACTACAGAGTGATTAATTTGCTGATTTAGTTATTATTTGGTTTACCACTAAGGCAACTAGCATCACTCCCCCGCCAATGCTTAATCTAAGTAGGTCAGCGTCTCGATTCCAAATAAGCACATTAACAATTATACCGGCAGGAATAAGTAAGTTGTTCATCACCGCCAGCGCACCAACATTGACAAGCGTCGCGCCTTTATTCCACATAAAGTAGCCTAAACCAGAGGCCACAATACCTAAATAAATAAGTATGCCCCATTGAGTTGAGGTACTTGGTAATTTGTTAAGATCACCAAATAAGGCGTAACAGGCGCTTGCAACAATTAGTGCGCCAATAAAAAACCAACCAAATACGGTTTTATCATCGAGTTGTTTATTAAGCATTAATCGTTTGTAGGTTACTTGGCCGATGGCAAAACTAATATTAGCGCCTTGAACCAGTAATAATCCGACTAAAAAGTTACTGTCTAAGTTTTCATAACGAATGGTAATAGCACCTAGTACGGCAATAAACGCAACGATAAAAAACTGCGGATTAAACTGTTTATTTAGCGCATCGTTTAAAAGCGTAATGTAAAGCGGGGTCATTACAGTAAATAACAGCACCTCAGGCACACTTAAAAACAAAAATGAGTGGTAATAAAAGCCATACATAACCCCCAGTTGCAGTGCGCCTATCAGCATGAGTTTACATGCAAGCGGGGTGGGGGTTTTCTTTAAAAAAGGCAAAAATACTAACGCTGCTAAAGCCACACGAATTAACACACTAAACCATGCGTCAACTTGGCCTGCTAAATACACACCAATTAAACTAAACGAAAACGCCCAAAGAAGGGTAACTGCAAATAAATAGCCCATAACACTCATCTTGTCTTAAATAATGGTGTCAGTTTATCTGTTATGTATTGTTCTATAAACAATAAAAGCCCGCAAGCGGGCTTTTATATCAGTTGATTAAAAATATTAATTAATCAACTAAACCACGGCGCTTAAGCAGGGCGTCAGTGGTTGGTTTTTGGCCTCTAAACTCAATGTAGCTTTGCATTAAGTCACGGCTATTACCTTTTGATAGGATCTCTTTACGGAACTTATCGCCATTTTCGCGCGTTAAGCCACCGTTGTTTTCCATGTGAGCAAACGCATCGGCTGCAAATACTTCAGTCCACAGGTAAGCGTAGTAACCCGCTGAGTAACCACCTGCAAACGTATGGCTAAAGTAGTTTGATTTATAACGCGGTGGAACAGGGTAGTAATCAATACCATGTGCCTTTAATGCGTCACTTTCAAACTGCTGTACGTCAGTTACTTTCTTATCAGAACCAAATGAGTGCCATTCCATATCCAGTAGTGCTGCTGCTAAATATTCAGTGGTACCAAAACCTTGGTTGAACTTTTGCGACTCAAGTACTTTATCAAGTAGTGCTTGAGGAATTGGCTCTCCAGTTTTGTAATGTTTAGCGTAGTTAGCAAGTACCGTTGGTTCAATCATCCAATCTTCGTGTGCTTGTGATGGAAATTCAACAAAGTCACGTGCTGTTGCAGTACCTGCCAGGCTTGGGTATTTAACGTCAGAGAATAAACCGTGTGCCGCATGACCAAACTCGTGGAACATAGTTGATACTTCATCAAACGTCATGAGTGTTGGCTCGCCTTCAGCCGGCTTTGGAATGTTTTGTGCGTTGTAAATAACAGGTTTAGTGCCTTTTAAGCCGCTTTGGCTTACGTATGCACTCATCCATGCACCGCCACGCTTACCTTCACGTGCATATGGGTCCATGTAAAATAAACCAATGGCGCTGCCATCGGCGTTAAATACTTCAAATGCCATTACATCGTCGTGGTAAACCGGCAGGTCTTTACGCTCTTTAAAGGTAATACCGTAAAGTTTTTCCATAGCGAAGAACAGGCCGTTATGGATAACCGACTGCATTTCAAAATAAGGCTTAACTAAGGCTGGATCTAGGTCGTATTTTTCAGCGCGTACTTTTTCTGCGTAGAAAGACCAATCCCATGGTTTAAGTTCAAAGTTTTCACCCGAATCATTAATTACTTTTTGAATTGCTTGTGCTTCTGCTTTCGCTTTTTCAACGGCTTTTGGCGCTAAGTCATCTAAAATGCCGTACACGTTATCAGTAGTTTGCGCCATGCGTGAAGTCATTACATAAGAAGCCCAATCTTTAAAGCCTAACAGTTCTGCTTTTTGTGCGCGCAGGTTAGTTTCTTTAATAATGATAGGGCCATTTGTTTTAGCAGCACGATTGGTTGATGCTTTAAAAATTTGCTCACGTAGTTCGCGATTTTCAAGGCTTGCTAAAATAGGTTGTTGCGTGGTGTTCACTAAGGTGATCATGTAGCCATCTTTGCCTGCTTTTTCAGCAGCGGCTGCAAGACCGGCAATTTCACCTTCAGATAAACCCGCTAATTTGCTTTTATCTGTTACTAAAATGACATCTTCTTTAAACGATTTTAATACGTTTTGAGAAAACTCAGTTGATAGTTTTGCAAGCTCTGCGTTGATTTCACGCATTTTTGCTTTTTCAGCATCGTTTAATTTTGCACCGGCTTTTACAAACTGTTTGTAGTAAAAATCGACTAGGCGTTGATCTTCAGCGCTTAACTTATCTTTATTGTCGTATACCGTTTGTACACGTTTAAACAATGCACCATTTAAATAAATGTCATCAGAGTGAGCCGAGAAAACTGGCGCCATTTTTTTATCAATACGTTGGTATTCATCGTTTGAGATAAGGCCAGATAAGTTATAAAACGCAGCTGATGCGCGGTTTAGTAGCTCGCCTGCCAGTTCCATTTCAACTAAAGTGTTTTCAAAAGTGGCTGGCGCTGGGTTGTTGGCAATTGCCAATATTTCTGCATTGTGCTGTGCAATCCCTGCATCAAATGCGGCTTCGTATTCAGTCGTACCAAACTTATCAAACTCAGGTGCCATGTATTGAAGTGGACTTGGTTTGAACAACACATTGCTTGCGTTAATGTCTTGAACTTGTGCTGTGCTTTGTTGTTTTGTTTCTTGGGTGCTTTCAGAAGAACAGGCAGATAATAAAAGTGCACTAGCAATCGTAGTGGCAATCAGTGTTTTACGCATAATAACTCCATAAAAAATAGTAGCCGAAATAGGCTTTTCGAGTCGAAAACCCAGTTAACTTACCAAATTTTGACTTATATACAACAAAGTTTATCGATTTAAAGCGGGATTTAAACGCAAATTAGGTGATAAAAACTCGGTATGTAAATAAAAAAGTAGAAAAATACAGCAATTATGCAATTAGCTTTAAATTTGTTGCTGCGTATTTAAGCTAACCGCATGCTAAACTTGGGGTATTATTAGCGCATAAAAATAATCGCTTGTGTGCGACCTTACACATGGAAAATCAATGAACTTAGAACAAATTAATCACATTCTCGCCTTCGTATTGTTTAGCTACAACGACATTCACATTACCGTGGCAAAAGTAATTCAAGTGCCGCTAATTTTGTTTACTATGTGGGTTGTGGTGACTCAGATTGGCAAGTTAATTAAAAAGTCATTACTTGCACGAAAAATGAGCCCAGATGCAGTACATTTATTCACGCGTTTTTATTTTATTTTAAGTATTGCGATTTTACTTTTTACCTCCCTTGAGGTGCTCAACATTCCACTAACCGCATTTGCCTTTGTATCGGGTGCTATTGCCATTGGTGTAGGGTTCGGTGCACAAAATATTATTAATAACTTTATTAGTGGCTGGATATTAATGTGGGAGCGGCCAATCCGTATTGGTGACTTTTTAGAGGTTGGCACTGCAAAAGGGGTGGTTGAAACCATTAATACTCGCTCTACTCGTATTCGCAGGAACGACGGTGTTCATATGCTAATACCCAATAGCCAGTTATTAGAAAACACTGTAACCAACTGGACGCTTATTGACGGTAATGCGCGCTCATCTGTGAGCGTAGGCGTAGCTTATGGCTCTGATGTATTACTGGTTAAAAAGTTAATTCAGCAAGTATTAGATGAACATGAGGCAATATTGGCAACGCCTCAATCAACCGTATTGTTTGATGACTTTGCCGACAGCTCGCTGGTCTTTAATGCTATTTTTTGGGTGTGCGCTGAATCTGAAACTCGCTTAAGACAAGTGCGCAGTGATATTCGCTTTAGTATTTATGAAGTGTTTGAACAACACGATGTGGTGATTGCATTCCCGCAGCGAGATATTCATATTGATGGTGAAATTGCACTGACGCGTTCTTTAGTGAAAAAGTAGTATCTAGAAAGTACCGCTTTATTTAGCTATATTTTTTAACAATTCATTGTAAGGACATATGTCCGCTTTTTGGCTGTTTAGTTGCTAAAAGTACACTAAAAGTCGGGATAGTGCGCTTAAGTGTTAAAAATAAGTTTATATTTTTAACGCTCAGTATGCGGTAAATTAATTACAGCATGGTATAATCTCGCGCATTCAGTCAGCCTTATTTATGCCGTTTTTGTACTCTCGGTAATAAGGTCCGCGCCGCATAGAGCAAGTCGCGAAAAATTGACTGAATCCGTAATTATTTAATTGCGCAACACATCAACCGTTGAACAAGAGTGCACTAAAAAGGTTAACCCCGACATGAAAGCAATGAAAAGATCTACGTTAGCAACCCTTATCAATGCAACGTTGTTCTCTGCCGTAGCAGGTACTTCAATTTCAGCTGTAGCTGCTGAGCAAGAAACTACTGCTAAGAAGAACCAACTAGAAGTTATTCAAGTAACTGCTCGTAAACGAGTAGAAAACGCTCAAGAAGTACCTGTTGCTGTTTCAGCCCTGCAAGGCGACAGTTTAGATGCTTACAGCTCAGCTGGTATGGATATTCGTTTTATGAATGCGAAAATCCCAAGTTTATCTATTGAATCTTCATTTGGCCGTTCATTCCCACGCTTTTATGTACGTGGTTTAGGTAATACTGATTTCGATTTGAATGCTTCGCAACCAGTGTCGCTTGTGGTTGATGAAATTGTACAAGAAAACGCAATCTTAAAAGGTTTTCCTGTATTTGACGTAGCACGTGTTGAAGTGCTTCGTGGTCCTCAAGGTACATTATTTGGTCGTAATACACCGGCTGGTCTAGTTAAATTTGATACCGTAAAACCAAGTCAAGAATTTGAAGGCTATGGCTCTGTATCTTACGGTAGTCGTGGTGCTGTTGATTTTGAAGGTGCTGTTGGTGGTTCATTAACAGACCGTTTATCAACGCGTGTTTCAGTACTTTGGCAAGATAAAGACGATTACATTGATAATCGTGCACCAGGTTTTGAGCAAAAAGATGCCTTAGGTGGTTACACTGAACAAGCAGCCCGTATTCAATTTTTATATGAAGGTGATGATTTCACTGGATTATTAAACTACCATGTTCGTGATTTAGATGGCTCTCCAATTGCCTTTCGTGCCAATACTATCAAGCCTGGTACTAACGATTTAGTTGATGGTTTTGAAAATGACGTGGTGTATCACGATGCCGCATCTCGTGCGACGCAGCAAGTGGAATCGCAAGGTGCAAGCCTTAAGCTTGAGTGGGACTTAGCTAACCATACATTAACGTCAATCTCTGGTTGGGAAAGTGCAGAAATTTACTCTCGTGCTGACATCGATGGTGGTTTTGATTCATCTGGTATTCCTGGTTATATGGGTCCAGGTTCTACTCCTTTTTCTTCAGAAAGTGCTGATGGTATTCCAGACCAAGACCAATATACACAAGAACTTCGCTTATCAAGTAACTTTGCCGGTGATGTTAACTATCAAGTGGGTGTTTTTTACTTCGACGAAGCATTAACAATTGAAAACTTTAGCTATGATACAGCCAATAATGGCGTATTGAATGGGTTTGTTAGTCAGCAGCAAGACACTAAAGCGTGGGCAGTATTCGGCTCAGTTGATTACACCATTACTGATGATTTGAAAGTAACCGCGGGCCTTCGTTATTCAGATGATGAGAAAGAGTTCTCAGCAAATCGTACATTTGGTCCATTACCAGGTGAGGCAGGTGCTCCATTATTTATTGAGCGTGATGTAAGTGATGATCACGTAAGCTGGGACTTATCAGCTAACTATAAAATCAATGATGATGTAAATTGGTATGGCCGCATTGCTAACAGTTTCCGCGCACCGAGTCTTCAAGGTCGTATCTTATTTGGTAGTGAAGTAACCGTTGCTGATTCAGAGACTGTTACGTCATACGAGACAGGTATTAAATCTGATGTGTTAGATGGTCAAGGCCGTGTTAACGCAACGATATTTTATTACACCATGGACGACCAACAGCTAACAGCTGTAGGTGGTGGTGCTAACTTTAACCGTTTATTAAATGCTGATAAAACAACTGGCTACGGTTTTGAGCTTGATTCTGAGTGGGTGTTAAGTGATGAACTAAATGCTACGTTTAATTTAAGCTACAACAAAACTGAGCTTAAAGACGATACTCTTAGTATTGCTGCACCAAGTCGATTGGAGCTTTTAGATCCAATCATCAATGGTCAAGCTATGCTTGATGGTAACAGCTTACCGCATGCTCCAGAGTGGATCTCTAACATCACACTTCGTTACACTAAAGAACTCGCTGAAGGTGAATTCTTCACTTACGCTGATGTGTCGTACCGCAGTGAAATTGACTTTTTCTTATATGAATCAGTTGAGTTTGAAGGTAAGCCACTAACAGAAGTAGGTCTACGTGCTGGTTATGCATGGGCACAAGGCGACTACGAATATGAAGTATCAGCATTCGTGCGTAACCTATTTGACGAGCAACAAGCAATTGGTGGTGTTGATTTCAACAACAACACAGCAATGGTTAACGAAGAGCGTTACATTGGTGCTGAATTTAAAGTTAACTTTTTCTAATCGATAAATTTAACGTTAAATTGTAATTATTGATAAAAGCCTGCCTAGTGCAGGCTTTTTTATTTTTGTAGAGCTGCTAAAGTAGCGCTCATATGTTTATTAAAGAGAAAAAGTAATGGCTGGATTTTGGAATTACCGTGTAATTTTTTGTGAAGCAACCAAAGATGAAGCGGCGCAATATCAAATACATGAAGTGGAATATAACCTAAATGGTAAAGTAACTAACTGGTCAGAAACGGGGGCAGCGCCGTTTGGTACTTCGTTAGATGAACTAAAAGATGATGCTGAGCGCTTAAAAACCGCATTTGAAAAACCCGTACTTAAAGTGATGCGCAAAGCCCGTGGTTACGAGTTAGTTGATGTAAACACCGGTGAAGACGCTTATGCTGAGCCGCCAGCAGGCTTGACTGAGTAACACACATTAATGAAAGGTGCTTAGGCACCTTTTTTAATATTCAGGGCATAGGCTAAACAGCTAAATTACAAGGAGAAGGTATGTCTATTGAAGCGGTATTATTTGATATGGATGGCACGTTAGTTGATTCTGAAAGTGTGCATTATATCTGTTGGAGCCAATTACTTGCGCCTTTTGGTGTGCGTTATGACGAAGATGATTTTTGTCAGCGCTTTTCTGGGCGCCCCACAATTGACGCTGCAAAGGAAATAAAACAAACCCATAACTTGTCTGTGAGTAGTCGCTATTTAGCGGATGAAAAATACCGTTTGTTTAGCAAATTCGTTCAAACCAATTTACCGCCTTTAATGCCTTATGCTGCAGATATTTTATTCGCGGTTAAAGAGCAAGGCTTAAAAATGGCGTTAGTAACAGGCAGCGCACGCCATGAAGCTGAGCCAATACTAAAAGGATTAGGGTTTTATGATTTATTTGATACGGTGGTTACAAAAGACGATGTAACCAATCCAAAGCCTGCCGGTGATCCCTATTTATTAGCACTTAAAAATATGCAGGTCGCTGCAAAAAATGCGATTGCCGTTGAAGATACCTTCACTGGCGTAACAGCAGCAAACAATGCAGCCTTAGCCGTTGTAGCTATTGCTAATAAGCACACTGAGCAGCACGACTTCAGTAAAGCAACACAGCAAATGCATAACCTTGAAGAATTTTGGCAATGGCTTCAATCTCAACTATAGTTTAAGCCATATTTAAATTTGCAAGGATGCAGTTATGGTTACTATTCAAAGATACCTATTTATTTTTTTTACGCTTTTTAGTGCGAGTTTATTAGCGCAATTGCCGCAGGTGCAACTCGCTGATGTTTATGATGAAACTAAGCATAACGATATTCGCCAATATTTGGTGAGTGAAAAGTTTGACGGCGTTAGAGCAATATGGACGGGGAAACAATTTGTTACCCGCCAAGGTAATCCAATTAATCCTCCTAAGTGGTTTACCGCCCCTTTGCCTGATGTTTGGTTAGACGGTGAGTTATGGACCAAGCGGGGTCAATTTTCTGTTCTCAGTGGTATTGTTAGAACAAAAATACCCAACGACTTACTCTGGCAAACAGTGACTTATCAAGTATTTGATATGCCAGATACAAACACGCCTTTTCATCGTCGCTATCAAAATTACCTGTCACTCATTACTAAGTTAAATAGCTCACATATTAAGGCGGTTAAGCAATATCAATTTAGCGACAATCAGCAACTAAGTGATTACTTTAATGAGGTCACCAAACAAGGCGGGGAGGGCGTTATGCTTCATTTAGCAGAGGCTAAGCATACGAGTGGTCGCTCTAGTGCATTGTTAAAACTCAAACCTTATTTGGATGCTGAAGCGCTAGTTATTGAATATTTACCAGGTAAAGGTAAATACACAGGTATGCTCGGGGCATTGCGAGTGCAAACCAAGCAAGGCGTAACCTTTTCTATTGGCACGGGCTTTAGTGATGAAGAACGCAAGCGTCCGCCAGCCATTGGTTCAACAATCACTTATCGATACCACGGATACACTAAAAATGGTTTACCGCGTTTTGCTAGCTTTTTGCGAGAAAGACCCGAAAAATAAAGAGTGTAGGCCAATTCAGTATATATTTTTTAGCAATTATGCTAAATTGCGCGGCCTTTTTGGTAATGTTTGGTGATCTATGTTTGTTGGTTTTGATTATGGTAGTTCTAATTGTGCTATGGGTGTTTTAAACGAAGAGCGTGTACAGCTCATCCCTTTAGAGCAAGGCAAACATTATCTTCCATCAACTTTATACACACATCATAGCGCCTTAGTCGTTGATTTTGTTGCGCAGCATTTGCAGGGCTCAGAGCATGAGCATGCCTATAAAACCGCGCGCCAACCCTTACTTAATACACTCCCGCGAATTAAATCAGACCTAGACTTACAAGCCGGCGACGACACTCTATTTATTGGCCGTGAGGCAATTAATGAATATGTGCAATTTCCTGAAGAGGGTTATTTTGTAAAATCCCCTAAATCATTTTTTGGCGCAACGGGCTTAAAGCAAGGGCAAATCAATTTTTTTGAAGATATTGCCACAGCAATGATTTTAAAAATAAAACAACGTGCTGAATTATCTTTAGGGTATACGCTGAGCCAAACTGTTATTGGACGCCCAGTGAATTTTCAAGCGGTCGGTGGTGAGCAGTCAAACCAACAAGCCGTGGGTATTTTAACACGCGCAGCAAACCGAGCAGGCTTTAAAGATGTTGAGTTTTTATATGAGCCACTCGCGGCTGGGATTGATTATGAAAGTGACTTAACGCAAGACCAAAAAGTATTGGTGATTGATATTGGTGGTGGTACCAGTGACTGCTCATTTGTACAAATGGGGCCAAGTTTTAGGAATAAGCAACAACGAGATGCAGACTTTTTAGCGCATAGCGGAAAGCGAGTAGGCGGAAACGATTTAGATATTGCTTTGAGCTACCATGGTTTAATGCCGTTACTCGGGCTTGGCAGTACGTTTAAGTCAGGTTTACCACTACCTAATCAACCATTTTGGCAAGCTTGTAAAATTAACGATGTGAATTTACAGAGCCAGTTTTATAGTGCCCAGCATTATCGTGAACTCAGTGCGCAGTTACGCGATGTCAGCGCTCCTGAACTTTATAAACGACTTATTCACTTACAGCAAAATAAGCAAGGTCACCAATTAGTTCAACAAGCTGAAGCGGCTAAAATTGCATTAACATCCGCAAATAGTTTTAATTGTGATTTAGCCTTTTTAGATAACTCATTAAGCAAAGATATTTCAGTCGCTGATTTAGCGCTTGCTGTTGACGATAGCATTAGTCAGATTGTTACCTTGGCTAAACAGGCAATTACTGATGCGAATACCACTCCCGATGTGATTTACTTAACGGGAGGAAGTGCACAGTCTCCATTAATTAAAGCGGCGTTGAGTGAGCATTTAGGCAACATAAAAATGGTGAACGGTGATCACTTTGGTAGTGTAACTGCTGGCCTTACTAAATGGGCCAGCATGCTTTATAAGTAAGCTGCTATAGAGATATTTGTCGGGTTGCGAGGTATTTTTCGTAATCTGGCAATGTTCGCTCAAGCTCTATATCCATTAATGGTGAGCTAAGTAGCATATCGGCACTCACTTCATTACACGCCACAGGAATATTCCACACAGCAGCTAAACGTAGCAGAGCTTTAACATCGGGATCATGAGGTTGCGAGGCTAAAGGGTCCCAAAAAAAGACTAATACATGTATTTCATGCTCCGCTATTTTCGCCCCGAGTTGTTGATCGCCGCCCATAGGGCCACTTAATAATTGAATAACATCAAGCCCTGTTGTTTTCTCAATTAAATGCCCAGTAGTCCCTGTGCCATATAAAGTGTGTTTACTTAGAGTGGCCTTATGTTTTTCACACCATAACTTAAGCGCGGCTTTTTTGCCGTCATGTGCTACTAAGGCTATATTTTTTTGCGCAGGTAGAGATTGTATTTTTTGATCCATGCTGGTTCTTATTAGTTAGAGTAATAAATTGATAGCCAAGGCAATAAATACAATGCCTGTGAACCTATCAATCCAGAGCTGGCTATTTGGGTGATTTCTAAAAAATTGAGCTATTTTATCGCCGAAATAAATATACGTGCAGTCAATCGGAAAAGCAAAGATTGGATAAAGTAGCCCAAAAAATGCCAGCTGAAAGGTTGCAGATGACAAGCTAGGGTCAACAAATTGTGGGATAAAAGCAATAAAAAACAAAGCCACCTTAGGATTAAGCACTTCAGTCATCATGGCTTGAAACATGACATTTTTGTTTTTATTGGTTGTAACATGCGGTTTATCGCTTTGCTCACAAGATGGTGGCATAAACGTGCCTTTAAGCATCATAAAACCTAAGTAACATAAATAGGCTGCACCTGCATATTGTACGCTGGCATAGGCTGTTTCAGAGGCTTTTAAAATAGCACTTAAACCAACAACCGCAAAAAATGTATGTACTACGCCACCTAAGGCAAAGCCAAAAGCACTTTGCATACCTGCTTTTCGCCCGTTAGCAAATGTTTGTGCCATTAAAAACGCGTTTGATGGCCCAGGCGCAACGGCCATGAGAAAACTGGCGAGTAAAAATGAAAGTAAAAAGTCAGGGTTGATCATTAAACAGTACGAAAAAGAAGTGATAAGTGATTTTATCAAGCAAATACAAAAATAAAAAGCGGGCATATTGCCTAATGCCAGTCAGTTAAGAACTGACTGGCATTTTCTTTTATAGGGGTACTTATTCGGCTTCTTTCTTATCACCCTTG